>JBJMVV010000155.1:0-10206 GCA_045810505.1 Massilia sp. | reverse complement strand
TGGGCGCAGGCGCCGCCGAAGGATCCGTCGACGCATCGAACCTGTTGAAGCCCCAACTCGCTCGCGGCGAGCTCCGTACCATCGGAGCGACCACGCTCGACGAATATCGGAAGTACATCGAGAAGGACGCGGCCCTGGAGCGGCGCTTCCAGCCGGTCATGGTCGATCAGCCGTCGGTCGAGGACACGATTTCGATCCTGCGCGGCCTGAAGGAGCGCTACGAGGTCCACCACGGCGTCCGCATCAAGGACTCGGCGCTGGTGGCGGCGGCGGTGCTGTCCAACCGCTACATCAGCGACCGCTTCCTGCCCGACAAGGCGATCGACCTGATCGACGAGGCAGCCTCGAAGATCAAGATCGAGATCGACTCCAAGCCGGAGGTGATGGACAAGCTTGATCGCCGCATCATCCAGCTGAAGATCGAGAAGGAAGCCGTGCGCAAGGAAAAGGACGAAGCCTCGCTGCGCCGCCTGGCCCTGATCGACGACGAGATTGCGCGCCTGGAGCGCGAATACAACGACTTCGAGGAAGTGCTCAAAGCCGAAAAAGCCATGGTGCAGGGGACCACCCACATCCGCGAGGAGATTGAAGCGGTGCGCCTGCAGATGGATGAAGCCAAGCGCCGCAGCGACTACGCGCGCATGTCGGAACTGCAGTACGGCCGCCTGCCCGAACTGGAAGCCCAGTTGCGCGAAGCGGAAAGCGTCGCGATGCGCGAACAGGCCGACGCCAAGCCGAAACTGCTGCGCACCCAGGTGGGCGCCGAGGAAATCGCCGAGGTCGTCTCGCGCGCGACCGGCATCCCGGTCTCGCGCATGATGCAGGGTGAACGCGACAAGCTGCTGCACATCGAAGAAAAACTGCACGAGCGCGTGGTCGGCCAGGACGAAGCCATCCACGCCGTGGCCGACGCCATCCGCCGCTCGCGCGCGGGCCTGTCGGACCCGAACCGGCCCTACGGCTCTTTCATGTTTTTAGGGCCCACGGGCGTCGGCAAGACGGAGTTGTGCAAGGCGCTCGCCACTTTTCTCTTCGATACCGAGGAGTCGATGATCCGGATCGACATGAGCGAATTCATGGAGAAGCATTCGGTGGCCCGCCTGATCGGCGCGCCGCCGGGCTATGTCGGTTACGACGAAGGCGGCTACCTGACTGAAGCCGTGCGCCGCCGACCCTACAGCGTGATCCTGATGGATGAAATCGAGAAGGCCCACCCGGACGTGTTCAATGTGCTGCTGCAGGTATTGGATGATGGCCGCATGACGGACGGGCAGGGCCGCACGGTCGACTTCAAGAACACCGTGATTGTGATGACCTCGAACCTGGGCTCGCACAAGATCCAGTCGATGGAGTCGAGCGACCCTGGCGTCGTCAAGCTGGCCGTGATGGCCGAGGTGCGCAACCACTTCCGGCCCGAGTTCATCAACCGCGTCGATGAAATCGTCGTGTTCCACTCGCTCGATGAAAAGAACATCGGCGCCATCGCCAAAATCCAGCTGCGCCAGCTGGAGCAGCGCCTGGCCAAGATGGACATGACGCTCGACGTGTCGGACGAGGCCCTGCAAAAGATCGCGGAAGCCGGCTACGATCCGGTCTACGGCGCGCGGCCATTGAAACGGGCGATCCAGCAGCAGATTGAAAATCCGCTGTCGAAGCTGATCCTGTCGGGGCGGTTCGGGCCGAAGGATACGATTCCAGTGCGGGTTGATCATGGTGCACTGGTGTTTGAAAACGCCAGCGTCGCCGCGGCGTAATGCGCTTGGGGTCTGGCACTTGCTGCCTGACCCTGCACTTGGTTTTCTAAATTAAAAAGCGGGGTCAGGCGCCAAGCGCCAGACCCTGACCTCCACCTCATCTCCTCAGCTGTGGGAAAATACCGCCTTCCCCAACGACGGCTCCCACAATGTCCTCTCAAACCCTCCGCCAGGATGCCCGCGTCATCGGCCTGGTCGGACTCGCCCACGGCGTCTCCCACTTCTATCACCTGATCCTCGCCTCCCTGTTCGTCTGGATCAAGCCCGCTTTTGGCCTGAGCTATTCGCAGCTGGGCCTCTTGATGACGGTGTTTTTCATCATCTCGGGCGTCGGCCAGATGCTGGCCGGCTTTGTCGTCGACAAGGTGGGCGCGACCCGCGTGCTCTTTGGCGGGATGGCGACCCTGGGCGTGGCTGCGCTGGTGCTTGCGGTGGCGCCCGGTTACGGGATGCTGTTGCTGGGCTCCCTGCTGGCGGGTGCGGGCAACTCCGTGTTCCACCCGGCCGATTACACCCTGCTCAATCAGCGGGTGTCAAAAGAGCGCCTGGCGCACGGCTTTTCCGTGCATGGCATCAGCGGCAATTTCGGCTGGGCTGCCGCGCCCGCCTTCATGGCCGGGGTCGCAACCATCTCGACCTGGCGCATCGCGCTGATGTGCGCGGCGGTGGTGCCCTTTGTGGTCCTGCTGCTTCTATATGCCAACCGCGCCGTGCTGCGCACCACGCCAAACATCGCCCCGGCGCCGGTGGCCGGCAAGACCCAGGAAAGCTCGTTTGCTTTTTTGCGCCTGTCGACCGTGTGGATGTGCTTCGGCTTTTTCCTGTTGACGGCCGTTGCGCTGGGCGGCATCCAGAGTTTCGCTTCCGTCAGCCTGGTGTCCCTGTACGGCATTTCACTGGCCTCGGCCACCAGTGCCTACACCATGTATATGCTGGCCTCGGCCGCGGGCATGGTGGCGGGCGGTTTTGTGGCGGCCCGGTCGACCCAGCATGATCGCATCATCGTGATTTCCTTCATGCTCGCTGCCCTGATGGCCGTGCTGCTGGCGATGGCGGTGTTGCCGGGCTGGATGGTGATCCCCGTGATGGGCGCGATCGGCCTGGCCTCGGGCGTGGCCGGTCCCTCGCGCGATCTCTTGATTCGTGCGGCCGCCCCGCCGAACGCCACCGGCCGCGTGTTCGGCGTGGTCTATTCGGGGCTGGATGCGGGCCTGTCGATCGGCCCGCTGTTGTTTGGCGCCTTGATGGATGCCCATCATCCGGCGTGGGTATTTCTCTGCATCGGCCTGTTCCAGGCGCTGGCGATTGCAACGGCGGTGGGGGTGGGCGGCAAGCGGGCTGGGCCGGTTTTGAAACAGGCGTGACGCATCCCTCCAGACGTATACCTATTTAACGCAAAAAGCGCATGACCGCGAGGCATGCGCTTTTTTCTTTGTCGAATCGTGCCCATCGTCAATATAGACGGGGCTGCAAACGCTATCGTCGTGTCGGCCTGCCGTTTTCATCAGGCGATATGTGCATTTCATATCGTGAAAAACGCCTGTGCGCCCGCACCCTCATCCATTTTCAAAGGAAGAAAAATCATTTCGCATCGCAAAACGGCAACGCCAAGCCATTGAAAGTTAAGGATAAATATTTGCTTATATGTCTTATATAAGAGTGTGCTGCGCCGCGCCATGCCGGGCTATGATGTTCCTAACGCAGCAAGGATTTCAACACTGATTTCACTGCATTTCTTACCCATCCAGGAGAACAACATGGCAACTCGCGAACAACAGATCTCGGCCCTCCAGCACGACTGGGACACCAATCCCCGCTGGAAAGGCGTGACCCGCTCCTATACGGCCGAAGACGTGGTGCGCCTGCGCGGCTCGCTCAAGATCGAGCACACCATTGCCCAGCGCGGCGCTGAAAAAATGTGGGACCTGCTGGAGACGGAACCGTTTGTGGCGACCCTGGGCGCGCTGACGGGCAACCAGGCCATGCAGCAGGTCAAGGCCGGCCTGAAAGCCATTTATCTGTCCGGCTGGCAGGTTGCCGGCGACGCCAACCTGGCCGGCGAAATGTATCCCGACCAGTCGCTGTATCCCGCCAACTCGGTCCCAATGGTCGTCAAGCGCATCAACAACACCTTCCAGCGCGCTGACCAGATCCAATGGTCCGAAGGCAAGAACGATGTCGATTACTTTGCGCCCATCATTGCCGATGCGGAAGCCGGTTTCGGCGGTGTGCTCAACGCGTACGAGTTGATGAAGTCCATGATCGACGCGGGCGCCGCCGGCGTGCACTTCGAAGACCAACTGGCTTCCGTGAAAAAATGCGGCCACATGGGCGGCAAGGTGCTGGTGCCGACCCGCGAATTCATCGAAAAACTGACGGCGGCCCGTCTCGCGGCCGACGTGATGGGCACCTCGACCCTGGTGATTGCCCGCACCGATGCGGAAGCGGCCGACCTGCTGACCTCGGACGTCGATCCGATCGACCAGGAATTCTGCACCGGCGAACGCACCGTGGAAGGCTTTTATCGCGTACGCAATGGCCTGGAGCAATCGGTCTCGCGCGCGCTGGCTTACTGTCCCTACGCCGACCTGGTCTGGTGCGAGACTGGCAAGCCGGACCTGGAATTCGCCAAGGCCTTCGCCGACGCCGTCCACGCCAAATTCCCCGGCAAAATGCTGGCCTATAACTGCTCGCCTTCCTTCAACTGGAAGAAGAACCTGGACGACGCCACCATTGCCAAGTTCCAGGTCGAACTGGGCAAGATGGGCTACAAATTCCAGTTCATCACCCTGGCCGGCTTCCACTCGCTGAACTACTCGATGTTCAACCTGGCCCACGGCTACGCCCGCCGCAACATGACGGCCTTCGTTGAAATGCAGGAAGCCGAATTTGCCGCCGCCGACAAGGGCTTTACGGCGGTCAAGCACCAGCGCGAAGTCGGCACCAGCTATTTCGATTCGGTCACCCAGACCATCCAGCAGGGCCAGAGTTCGACGACGGCGCTGCATGGTTCGACCGAGGACGAACAATTCTTCGACGAGAAGAAAGTGGCCTAAGCACGCAGCGGACGCGCGCCATCAAAGACGGCTCCCTCGCGGGGCCGTTTTTTTCGTCCGCGGACCTTTCTAGTGGATAATGGGGGAAAACTGCGCCGCCACGCGCGCAACCACTGATTGGAAACACCATGCTGAGCTACCGCCACGCCTTTCACGCGGGCAATCACGCCGACGTCCTCAAACATTTCGTGCAGATCCAGTTGCACGAATACCTGAACCAGAAAGACACGGCCTACACCTATATCGACACCCACTCGGGCGCGGGCGTCTACGCGCTCGACAGCGGCTACGCCTCGAAAAACGCCGAGTACGAAACCGGCATCGCGCCCCTGTGGGAGCGCACCGATTTGCCGGCGCCGCTGGCCGAGTACGTGCAACTCGTCAAGGGGCTTAATCCCAGCGGCAAGATGCGCTACTACCCCGGCTCGCCTTACTGCGCCGACAAGACCATGCGCGAACAGGGCCGTTTGCGTCTGTTTGAATTGCATCCAGCCGATGCCAAGATCCTCGCGGACAATTTCCGCAAGGTGGCGGAGCATGCTGCCGCGCAAGGGCAGGTCGCCAGCGGACGGGGCAAGCGGGTGCTGGTCGAGCGGGGCGACGGCTTTCATGCCTTGAAGACCTTGCTGCCGCCACCATCGCGGCGCGCCCTGGTGCTGATCGATCCGCCGTACGAGGACAAGCAGGATTACCGCAAGGTGCGCGATGCCGTCGACGAAGCGCTGGGCCGCTTTCCGACCGGTACCTACGCGATCTGGTATCCCGTGCTGCAAAGAATGGAATCGCGGCAGTTCGCCGACAAGCTCAAGCGCCTGCCCGCCAAGGACTGGCTCAACGTCACCCTGACCGTGTCGACGCCGGGCCCGGACGGTTTCGGCCTGCACAGCAGCGGCATGTTCATCGTCAATCCACCGTACACGCTCGAACCCATCCTGCGCCAGGTGATGCCTTACCTGGTCAAAGTACTGGGCAAGGATGAGGGCGCGACTTTCCTGATCGAATCGGGTGTGCAGGTGACGGGCACGGCGGTTGCGCGCGCCGGCGCAAACGGCGCCGCCCGCGTACCCGTTGGCAATGCCCGCCGCGCCAGCCCCCTGTCGGGCACGGGCAGCCTGCGTTTGCCGGGGCAGGCGCCGGCAGGAACGCCGGCCGCCACGCCGCGCCCCGCCGCCAAGACCAGCGGGCGACCAGGCGCCGCCACCAGCGGGCGGCCCGGTGCAAAGACCAGTGGACGGCCGACCGGACCGAAGCCGCCCGGATCACGCCGGCCCTGACCCGCGTTCCGTTAGCGATGTCGAAATATAAACAGTGGTGGGTTTTATAGTATAGTCAAGGCCAGAGCGCCGCTCGGCGGTTCCTGTCTGCCGTGAAATTTAGCGTGCCCGATACAGGGGGTGCTCGTGCTGATTGACGTAAATAGCCAGATGTCCTTGCCTTTTGATGAGTTTTTCCTGGCCCGCCAGCCAATTTTGGGGCGCGACCAGCATCTGGTCGCCTTCGAACTACTGTTCCGTACCGCCGGCGCCACTGAAGCGAACGTGACCGACGACGTCGCGGCCACCGCCGCCGTGATTTCCCACGCCTCCCAGTTGGGGATGGATCAGGTGGTCGGCGCGCAACTTGCGTTTGTGAATGTCAGCGAAGCGGCCCTGATGAGTGACTACGTGCGCTTCCTGCCTGCCGACAAGGTCATCCTGGAAATCCTCGAAACCGTCAAGGCTTCCCCCAGCCTGGTCGAACGCATCATTGAACTGAAGGGGCTGGGCTTCAAGTTTGCGCTGGACGACGTGGTCAGCGAGTCCGAGGACGTCAAGGTGCTGGTCGACCTGGTCGACGTCATCAAGATCGACGTCAAGGCGGTCGATCCCTCCCGCCTGTCCGGCCTGACGGAATCGCTGCGCGCGCGTGGCAAGCTCATGCTGGCGGAAAAGGTCGAGACGGTGGAAGAATTCCGCCAGTGCCTGGCGCTGGGCTTTGAATTTTTCCAGGGCTATTACTTTGCCCGCCCCACCATCATGAGCGGGCGCACCATCGCCCCCAGCGAAATGGCCATCCTCGACCTGCTCAAGCTGATCGATTCGGACGCCGACAACCAGACCATTGAAGTGGCCGTCAAGCGCGACGCCCTGATCAGCCTGAACCTGCTGCGCCTGGTCAACACCGCCGCGGCCAAGGCAGGCGAGCGCATCGATACGGTGGGCGAGGCGCTGGCCTCGCTGGGCCGCCAGCAATTGCAGCGCTGGCTGCAGATCCTGCTGTACGCCGCCCCCGGCGCCACGGTCGAAATGAACCTGCCCCTGCTGCAGATGGCCACCACGCGCGGCAAACTGCTCGAGCTGATGACCCTGAAACTGCACCCCGGCCAGGCCGCCGCCGCCGACACGGCCTTCACGGTCGGCATCCTCTCGCTGACCGACGCCCTGTTTTCCATCCCCATGAAAGACATCCTCGACACCGTCGACGTCGCCGACGAAGTGCGCGCCGCCTTGCTGCAACGGGAGGGTGAATACGGCGACATGCTCAAGGTGGTCGAGCTGATTGAAAAAGCCAAATCCGGCCGCCCCCTCAACGCCGCCCTGCGCCAGATCGACCTGTCCGTCAAAGACCTGCGAGAAATTGAAATGGCCGCGTTCGAGTGGCTTAATGCGCTGGCGAAAGAGGTGCATTGAATTGCCACTAGCGGCTGCACGCACGCTTTTGCGTGGCTTTTTCCTCTGAAAATCATCTGGCTCTGCCAGTGATTTTCATCTGATCAAACCAAAGAAAAGTAGGGGTTCACTTTTCTTTGATTCAAAAGAACTCGGCAGTGTCGTTGGTGGAAGGCAACTGCAATTCGCCGGCCGCGACGATGTCGTCGTAGTGGCAAATCTGGTTGCGCCCGTGCGTCTTGGCGTAGTACAGGGCCTGGTCGGCGTGGCCGAGCGAGGCAACCGGGGAGTCGCCCGGGCGGACCTGGACGTAGCCCAGGCTGACAGTGACGCTGCCCACCTGGGGGAAGACGTGGGCGGCCAGGTTGGCGCGGAAGCGTTCGATGATCTGGTGGGCTTGCGCGCGCGTGGCCGAGCGGAGCAGGATGACGAATTCTTCGCCGCCGAAGCGGAACACGCGGTCATCCGAGCGGAACGACGAGACCAGCATGTTGGCGACCAGGATCAGCACTTCGTCGCCGAAGACGTGGCCGTAGCGGTCGTTGACGGATTTGAAGAAATCGATGTCGGCCACCACCAGCCACTGGCCCGGTGCGGCCGCGCTGTCGGCTGCTGCCGCTGCCGCTGCCGGGGTCGGACTGGCCAGCTGGCCGCCGGAGGATTGCAGCATGCGGGTCAGCTGGCCGTCGAAGGTCTTGCGGTTGAGCAGGCCCGTGAGCGAATCGCGCTCGCTGTAGTCGAGCAGGTTCTGGAAATTGCGGTAGACGCCGACGATGCCCGTCACCATCGGCACCATGTCCGGGTGAAACGGGCCGTCGCGCACGATTTCAAGCACGGTGTCGGCCTTCTCGCCGATCCAGATGGGCATCCACAGGAGGCTGGCGCCGTCGGGCGCGGTGGCGCTGGCGCTGCTGGTGTGGCCCGCCAGGCAGGCGGCAAACTCGGGCAGGGCGGCGACCGGGGTGTCGGGGATGGTGGTGTCGTCGCAGCCGATGCAGGCGCGCTGGCGCAAGGCCGGGCCTGACTCGCCGCCGACCAGGCTGAGCACACGGGTGCGGCGGGCCGAGGCCAGTTCGTGCACGGCGGAAATCACGGCCACATCAAGCATCGCGTGGTCGCGGTGACCCGTGATGTCCACCAAGTGTTTCAGTAACGAATCCATGTTTTTCTAATGTTGGCGCCTGCGTCTCATCGACCGGCCCGGGCAGGGCGGTACGGCAGCCCCTAATGATAGCCAACATTGCAGAGAAAACGATTCTTTTACACAAGTTTATTTGGCGATGCGGCAAGTTCGCCACGCCGCGACGCGTCTAGCCCAGCAACAGGAACACGGTGGGTTTCTTGTGGAAGTCGGGCGCCTGGCCGGCGGCAAGCTGGGTTTTCCAGGCGCTGGCCGCCAGGGTGCGCACCGATTCGGTGGGCAGCGACAGGTCGGTCGCCACGCAGATCAGGGTGGCGGGCAGGCAGGAGGCTACCAGCGCCTCAAGCATGGCGGCGTTGCGGTAGGGCGTCTCGATGAACAGCTGGGTCTGGCGCTCCTTGCCGGAGCGCTGTTCCAGCTCCTTGATGCGCTTGCTGCGCTGGGCGGCATCGGTGGGCAGATAGCCGTTGAAGGCAAAGCTCTGTCCGTTCAGTCCGCTCGCCATCACTGCCAGCAGCAGCGATGACGGCCCGACCAGTGGGCGCACCGTGATGCCTTTCTGGTGGGCCAGGCGGACCAGGTCGGCGCCGGGATCGGCCACCGCCGGTACGCCGGCTTCCGAGACCAGCCCGCAGTCGCGTCCGGCGAGCAGGGGCGCCAGCAGGCCGGTCAGCGCAGCGGGCGGCGTGTTGACGTTCAATTCCGCGATCTCGATTTCCTGCAGGGGCCGCGCCAGTGGATGGTCAATTGCGATCAGTTTAAGAAAGGCGCGGGCCGTCTTGGCATTCTCGGCAACGAAATAATCGAGCCGGCTGGTCAGGGCTTGCACCTGGCCCGGAATGACGTGGTCGAGGGCGCCCGCCTGGGCGTCGGTGGGGCCGAGCGTGTTGGGGATGAGGAAGAGGGTGCCGGGCATGGTGGGTGGCTAAGTTCTACGTTGTTTCAGTTGGCAGGCAGTATATAGAAAGCCGCGGCCATCAGAGCCCGAAAAAGCTGACGCCGGCGGCGCGCAGCATGCCGGTCAGCGCAATCATGGGCAGGCCGGTCAGCGCCGTCGGATCGCTGCTGTCGATGCGCTCGAGCAGGGCAATGCCCAGCGCTTCGTTCTTGGCGCTGCCGGCGCAATCGTAGGGCTGTTCGATGCGCAGGTAGGCGTCCAGTTCAGCGTCCGGCAGGTCGCGAAAGCTGACCAGGGTCTGGATATTTTGCAGCTGGACCGGAACCAAGCTGCCTTCACGGTTGTCGAACAGGCACAGGGCGGTATGAAAAATCACCTGGCGACCCCGCATCAGTTGCAACTGGGCGAGGGCGTTTGCGTGGTCGCCCGGTTTGCCGATTTGCAGGCCGTCGAGCGTTGCGACCTGGTCCGAGCCAATTACCAAGCTGGATGGCGCCTGTGCCGCTACGGCGGCGGCCTTGGCGTGCGCCAGGCGCAGGGCGGTTGCGTCCGGGGTCTCGCCGGGCAGGGCGGTCTCGTCGATGTCGGGGGCGATGGCCTCGAAGGGCAGTTGCAGGCGTCCCAGCAGTTCGCGCCGGTAGGGCGAACTGGAAGCGAGAATCAGGCGCGGGGGGATGCGGGCGGGCGTGGAACTTGGTATCATGGTGGG
>JBJMVV010000154.1:0-13026 GCA_045810505.1 Massilia sp. | reverse complement strand
GGCGCTGGGCGGTGGCTTCGTCGCGCGAATCGGCGATGAAGCGGTAGGCTTGCAGCAGGCCGGCCGGGCCGACGAACTTGTCCGGGTTCCACCAGAACGAGGGACAGGACGTCGAGCAGCAGGCGCACAGGATGCACTCGTACAGGCCGTCGAGCTCTTCGCGCTCGGTCGGCGTTTGCAGGCGCTCTTTTTCAGGCCGGATCGAATCATTGATCAGGTAAGGCTTGATCGAATCGTACTGCTTGAAAAATTGCGTCATGTCGACGATCAGGTCGCGGATGACAGGCAGGCCCGGCAGCGGACGCAGCACGATCGGCTGGGTCAGCTCGTTCAGGTTGGTGGTGCAGGCCAGGCCGTTCTTGCCGTTGATGTTCATCGCGTCCGAACCGCACACGCCTTCACGGCAGGAGCGGCGCAGCGACAGCGAGTCATCGACATCGGACTTGATACGCTGCAGGGCGTCCAGCAGCATCTTGTCGGTGTCTTGCAGCTCGACCGTGACGTCCTGCATGTACGGCTTGGCGTCGGTGTCAGGATCGTAACGGTAGATTTTCAGTTTTACAGTGCGTGTCATATTCTGTTCCTGACTAGTTGGGGTCAGGGCAGCCCACCGGAGGTAGGCAGCACTGACCCGCAATCCATCAAAAGGTTGAGGTCAGGGCAGCCCACCGCAGGTGAGCAGCACTTACCCGCAATACATCAAAAGGTACGTGGTTTCGGCTTGAAGGTATCGACCGTCAGCGGCTTGGTGATGACCGGCTTGTACTCGAGGCGATTGCCCTCGGAGAACCACAGCGTGTGCTTCATCCAGACATCGTCGTCGCGGTGCGGGAAATCGTTCTGCGCGTGGGCGCCGCGCGATTCCTTGCGCGCCAGTGCCGAGGTGATGGTTGCCTTGGCAGTCTCGATCAGGTTGTCCAGCTCGAGCGCTTCGACGCGCGCCGTGTTGAACACTTTCGACTTGTCCCTGAAGCTTACGTGTTTCCTGCGCTCGTCCAGCTTCATGATTTCGTCGTAGCCCTGCTGCAGCATCTCGGTCGTGCGGAACACGCCGCAATACTTTTGCATGGTGGCGCGGATCGCGTTGGCGACGTCCTGCACTTTTTCCGTGCCGGTGGAGTTTTCCAGCGCGTTCAGGCGGCTCATGGCGAACTCGGCGGCGCCGGCTGGCAGCGGCTTGTTCTCTTTCGACTTCAAGTCGGAAGCGACGACGTGGTTGCCGGCGGCGCGGCCGAACACCACCAGGTCGAGCAGCGAATTGGTGCCCAGGCGGTTGGCGCCGTGCACCGACACGCAGGCGCATTCGCCGATGGCGTACAGGCCATTGACGACGGCGACCGGGTTGCCGTCCTTGGGAGCGACGACCTGGCCGTGGATATTGGTCGGGATGCCGCCCATCTGGTAGTGAATCGTCGGCACGACAGGAATGGCTTCCTTGGTGGCGTCGACGTTGGCGAACTTGTGGCCGATTTCCAGGATCGAAGGCAGGCGCTTTTCAATCGTGTCGGCGCCGATGTGGCGCAGGTCGAGCAGCACGTAGTCCTTGTTGGGACCGCAGCCGCGGCCTTCCTTGATTTCCTGGTCCATCGAACGCGACACGAAGTCGCGCGGCGCCAGGTCTTTCAGGGTTGGCGCGTAACGCTCCATGAAGCGCTCGCCATTACTGTTGATCAGGATACCGCCCTCGCCGCGCACACCCTCGGTGATGAGCACGCCCGCGCCGGCCACGCCGGTCGGGTGGAACTGCCAGAATTCCATGTCCTGCAGGGGCAGGCCGGCGCGCGCCGCCATGCCCATGCCGTCGCCGGTGTTGATGAAGGCGTTGGTGGAAGCGGCGAAAATACGGCCGGCGCCGCCGGTTGCCATGATGGTGGTTTTTGCTTCCAGGATCATGCATTCGCCCGTTTCCATCTCGAGGGCGACCACGCCGACCACGTCGCCATCGGCGTCGCGGATCAGGTCAAGGGCCATCCATTCAACGAAAAAATGGGTGCGGGCGCGGACGTTGCGCTGATACAGGGTGTGCAGCAAGGCGTGGCCGGTGCGGTCAGCCGCCGCGCAGGCGCGCTGGACAGGCTTCTCGCCGAAGTTGGCGGTGTGGCCGCCAAACGGACGCTGGTAAATGGTGCCGTCTGGATTGCGGTCGAAAGGCATGCCGAAGTGTTCCAGTTCGTACACAACTTTCGGTGCTTCGCGGCACATGAACTCGATGGCATCCTGGTCACCCAGATAATCGCCGCCCTTGACGGTGTCAAACATGTGCCAGTACCAGTCGTCCTCGCTCATATTGCCCAGCGAAGCGCCGATGCCGCCCTGCGCTGCCACGGTGTGCGAGCGGGTCGGGAACACTTTCGACAGCACGGCCACGTTCAGGCCTGCTTCGGCCAGTTGCAGCGATGCGCGCATGCCGGAGCCGCCGGCGCCAATGATCACCGCATCGAAGCGGCGGGTTGGAATTTTTGTATTGGTGGCTGCCACGATTACACGCTCCAGAGAATTTGTACGGCCCATGCGGCGCAGACGACGAGCCACACGATGGTGATGATTTGCAAGGTCAAGCGCAGGCCTACCGGCTTGACGTAGTCCATCCAGATGTCGCGCATGCCGACCCAGGCGTGGTAGAAGAGACCGGCCAGGGTGACCAGGCTGAACAGTTTGAACCACTGCTGGGCGAACAGGCCGGCCCAGCCTTCATAAGTGAAGTTGTGGCCGGTGAGGAAGGCGATCAGCAGGGTCAGCGTGTAGACCACCATGATGACGGCGGTGATGCGCTGGGCCATCCAGTCCTTCAGACCGTAGTGGGCGCCGACGACGAGGCGCTTGCGGCCGATATTGCTGTCGTCGTTGTGGTTGTTGGCAATGTTAATGTCGGCCATCTCAGAATACTCCGAACAATTTGAGGGCGGTGATGAAGGTCAGCACCAGGCTGATGACGAGTACGCTGAGGGCGCTCTGGCGCGCCGAATGCTTTTCGATGCCGATGTGCATGTCCATGAACAGGTGGCGTACGCCGGCGCAGAAGTGGTGGTAGTAGCCCCACAACAGCACCAGCAGCACCAGCTTCGACAGCGGGTGCTGGAGAATGGCTGAAAAGTATTTGAAGGTGTCTTCCGACAGCAGGCTTTGCTGCAGCATGTACAGGATCAGGGGCAGCGCCGCGAACATGATGAATCCGCTGATACGGTGCAGGATCGAGACCAGGCCGGCCGGTGGCAGGCGATAATTTCCCAGATCGGTAACGTGAATGTTACGGAATTGGGGCCGCTGTTTTTTTGGAGCCTCTCTCACGGCTTCGGACATCTGACACCTCCATTAAAACTACTTAAAAAAAACGATGGGTAAAACTAAGCGCGCTATTTTCGACGATTTGTTGTGTTGCAACAATATCTAAATCGCCGAAGCCCTTGATTTCTGCGACGCCCGCTTGTGACGGGGTGTTTCTGTTGCGCTTAAGACTCGCATTTTAATCCTGCCCGCATATTCCTGCTGCCGACGGACTGATCTCTAACAAGCGGCTTTGCCCCTGCCGGCAAACGCCAATCACCCTTGTCCCGCCACTGTCACGCTCTCGTCGCAGCCACCCCTGCAAATGCTCCTGCCAGTTCGACCGCGCATCAGGACAAATCGTTCTGATAATGGTGGTGCAAAGTCAGATACAGGCCACGGCGCAATTCCACCGCCTTGTCGCCGTAAGTGAACGAGACCCGCTCGGCCTGCAGCAGCGGCGCGCCCGGCTCCACGCACAGCAGCGCCGCCGCATCCGCCCCGGCGCCCACGGCGCGCAACTTTTCGCTGGCGCGGATCATGCGCGTGCCGAATTCGGATTCAAACAGGCCGTACATCGGGCCCTTGTACTGGTCGATGCGCTCGGCCGTCAGTCCCTTGAAGATGGCGCCGGGCAGCCACAGTTCTTCGAGGATGGTGGGGGCGCCGTCAAAACTCATCAGGCGCTTGATGTAGACGACGGCATCGCCCGATTTCAGATCCAGCAGCGCCGCCACGTCGGGCGGCGCGCGCAGGCGCTTGACGTCGATGATGGTGTTGTCGGGATGGTGGGGCACGCCGGCGTCGGGCATCAGGCGCAAGAAACGGAAGTGCGCCCGCTCCTCATGGTGGGTGGCAACGAAGGTGCCCTTGCCCTGACGGCGCATCACCAGGTTCTCGGCCGCCAGTTCGTCGATGGCCTTGCGCACCGTGCCCTGGCTGACCTTGAAACGCCCCGCCAACTCGACTTCGCTGGGCATCAGTTCGCCCGGCTTCCATTCACCCGATTGCAGCGATTGGGTCAGCAAGGCCTTGATCTGCTGATACAGCGGGCTGAACGTGGGCAGGCTGGCGCCGGCCGGCGCTGCTGGACCGCTTGAGCCGCTTGCGTCGTCCGCACCCGCAGGATTTGCAATACCAGGGAGGGAAGTCATAGACCGAGATTTCACCACAATTGCCCTTTCCAGTCCAGTGAAAACGGGAAAGATTATATGTCTTATATAAGACATATGATATAAATTGACATCGGCTCCCGACGCGCCTACACTCGCGGTCGATCCGAGCTACGCCCCGGCAAAATCGCTCTATGATGCATGGCGGATTTAGTCAGGCCCCGGCCGTCAATACGGCTGCGCGATCGCCCCTCGGACGCGGGCGCGCACAGGGGATTTTGGTATGATGTCTGTTTTTCCGGCCCGGCGCAGGGCGCAGCTTCCAGGCGCCAACATTGCACCGCGACGGTAGTCAGACGAGGCGCGTCGGCGGATTCGACTGTTTTTCTTTCCCACTTTTGGAGATTTTCATGGCTAAAACCCCACTGCGCGTCGCTGTTACCGGCGCCGCCGGCCAGATCGGCTATTCCCTGCTGTTCCGTATCGCCAATGGCGACATGCTCGGCAAAGACCAGCCCGTCATCCTGCAACTGCTGGAAATCGCCGACGAAAAAGCGCAGAAGGCGCTCAAGGGCGTCATGATGGAAATCGACGATTGCGCCTTCCCCCTGCTGGCCGGCATGACCGCCCACAGCGACCCGATGACCGCCTTCAAGGATGTCGACTACGCCCTGCTGGTCGGCGCCCGCCCACGCGGCCCCGGCATGGAGCGCAAGGATCTGCTGGAAGCAAACGCCCAGATCTTCACGGTGCAGGGCAAGGCCCTCGACGCCGTCGCTTCGCGCAACGTCAAGGTACTGGTGGTCGGCAATCCCGCCAACACCAACGCCTACATCGCCATGAAGTCGGCCCCATCCCTGCCAGCGAAAAACTTCACCGCCATGCTGCGCCTGGACCACAACCGCGCCCTGTCGCAAGTGGCTGCCAAAACCGGCAAACCAGTCGCCTCGATCGAGAAACTGTGCGTGTGGGGCAATCACTCGCCGACCATGTACGCCGACTACCGTTTCGCCACCATCGACGGCGCTTCGGTCAAGGACATGATCAACGACGACGCCTGGAACCGCGACACCTTCCTGCCAACCGTTGGCAAGCGCGGCGCCGCCATCATCGAAGCACGCGGCCTCTCGTCGGCAGCCTCCGCCGCCAACGCAGCGATCGATCACATGCACGACTGGCACCTGGGCACCGGCGGCAAGTGGACCACCATGGGCATCCCGTCGGACGGTTCGTACGGCATTCCGAAGGACACCATGTTCGGCTTCCCTGTCACCGTTGAAAACGGCGAATACAAGATCGTGCAAGGCCTGGCCATCGACGCTTTCTCGCAAGAGCGCATCAACCTCACGCTCAAGGAACTGACCGAAGAGCGCGAAGGCGTTGCTCACCTGCTGGCCTGATTCTTCATTGATACAGCCAGTGAAGGCAGACAACGTGGCCGATTCCGCCGCCGATAACGCAACGCCAGCACGCCGCCCCAAGCGCGGCGCGTCCGGCGCTGCGGCGTCCGGCAGCGCGGCCAGCATGCTGCCTGCCGACATCCTGTTCCAGGGCAAGCGCCAGCCCCTGATGCTGCCGGCCTGCGATCATTACGCAGGTTCCGACAAGCTCATGCGCAAGTCCATGGCCCTGCAGCAGGATCTCGGACCCGTCTTCGACATCACCTTCGATTGCGAAGACGGCGCCGCCGCCGGTGAAGAGGCTGCCCATGCACGCCTGGTGACGGAGTTGCTTAACAGCTCCGCCAACCAGTTCGGGCGCATCGGCGCGCGCGTGCACGATCCCAGAAGCACCCATTTTTCCGCCGACGTCGCCACCATCGTGGGCGGCGCGGCAAGCAAGTTGGCCTTTCTCGTCATCCCCAAGGTGGAAAGCCTGCAGGACGTCAAGAAGGTCATTGAATTCGTCAACCGCCATGCCCAGGCCGCCGGCCATACGGCGCCGATTCCAATCCATGTGCTGATTGAAACCCATGGCGCCTTGCACGCCGCCTGGGACATCGCCGCCCTGCCCCAGGTCGAGTGCCTCTCGTTCGGCATCATGGACTTCGTTTCGGCCCATTACGGCGCAGTGCCGGCCGCGGCCATGCGCACGCCGGGCCAGTTCACCCACCCGCTGGTGGTGCGCGCCAAGCTCGACATCGCCGCCGCCTGCCATGCGCATGGCAAAGTGCCTTCACACAACGTGACCACCGACATCCGCGACACCGCTGTCGTCGCCAACGACGCCACCCGCGCCGCTGGCGAATTCGGTTTTACGCGCATGTGGAGCATTCATCCCGACCAGATCAAGCCGATCGTGAAGGCATTCACGCCACGCCTGTCCGAAGTCAACGAAGCAGCCTCGATTTTGCACGAAGCCATGCAGGCCAGCTGGGGACCGATTTCCCAGCACGGCCGCCTGCACGACCGCGCCAGTTACCGCTATTACTGGACGGTGCTGCAGCGCGCCCGCCTGGCCGGCCTGGCCCTGCCCGACAGCGCCGCCAGCCTGCTGGCACCTACGACTCCACCTTCTACGGAAACCACTTAATGACGCTCACTCTCAAAAAGTCCCTGCTCGGCGCCACCTTGGCCCTGTTCGCTGCCGGCCTCGTGACCGCGCCCGCCATGGCTGCACAGAAAAAAACCGCCAAAACTGCGGCGGCCAAGAAAAAAGCCGAGCCGAAAGAAGAAGAATCAACGGGCCCGTCGGAAGCGGACGACAGCGACACCGTCGTCACCGACTACCGCTGCGAACTGGGCAATGTACTGACCATTTTCCAGCATGAAGGCGACGATTCCCACATCGCCCTGCGCTGGAAGAAACGCATCCACCGCCTGGAAAAAGTCGGCACCACCACCGGCGCCCAGCGCTACCAGAACACCACCTTCGGCCTGGTCTGGATCGGCATCCCCTCGAAGGGCATGCTGCTCGATGCCAAGCTGAACCGCCAGCTGGCCAACGAATGCAAGAACACCGACCAGGAAGCCGGCAAGTTCGCCATCAAGACGGTGACGGGCAAGCCGACCGAAATGCCATCGACCAAGGTGATTGAAAAAGTCGAGCCGATCACGCCGGCGCCAGCGGCGGGCATGAACCCAGCCACCCTGCCGGCCGCCACGCCTACCCTGCCCCCGGTTACGAATCCGGCAGTGCCTGCCACCAGCACGGCGTCCGGTCAGCCGCCAGTGAGCAACTGATACGAAGTTAAAGATCGTCGTCCGAAACACCAGTAGCACGCAACAAAATAGCACCTGAAAAACAAACACCACTGAAGGAGAGGTCATGTCCCGCAACACCCTGAACACGCTGAAGGATTTCAAATTATCGGCTGGCAAAAAAGGCCAGTTCTATTCGCTGCCGGCGCTGGAAAAAAGCCTGGGCGTGAACGTGTCGCGCCTGCCGGTATCGATCCGTATCGTGCTCGAGTCGGTGCTGCGTAACTGCGACGGCAAGAAGGTCACGGAAGAACACGTGCGCCAGCTGGCCAACTGGGCGCCGAACGGCGAGCGCACCGACGAGATTCCTTTCGTCGTCGCCCGCGTGGTGCTGCAGGACTTCACCGGCGTGCCCCTGCTGGCCGACCTGGCCGCGATGCGCAACGTCGCCCACAAGATGGGCCTGAACCCGAAGAACATCGAGCCGCTGGTGCCGGTGGACCTGGTCGTCGACCACTCCGTCACGATCGACCACTACCGCGAAAAGGGCGCGCTGGACCTGAACATGAAGCTGGAATTCTCGCGCAATAACGAGCGCTACCAGTTCATGAAGTGGGGCATGCAAGCCTTCGACACCTTCGGCGTCGTCCCTCCGGGCTTCGGCATCGTCCACCAGGTCAACCTGGAATACCTGGCGCGTGGCGTACACGAAGCCAACGGCACCTACTACCCTGACACCCTGGTCGGCACCGACTCGCACACCACCATGATCAACGGCATCGGCGTCGTCGGCTGGGGCGTGGGCGGCATCGAAGCCGAAGCCGGCATGCTGGGCCAGCCGGTCTACTTCCTGACCCCGGACGTCATCGGCGTTCACCTGTCGGGTGCGCTGCGCGAAGGCTGCACCGCGACCGACCTGGTGCTGACGATCACCGAACTGCTGCGCAAAGAGAAAGTCGTCGGCAAGTTCGTCGAGTTCTTCGGCGAAGGCACCGAGTCGCTGTCGCTGACCGACCGCGCCACCATCGGCAACATGGCCCCTGAATACGGCGCGACGATGGGCTTCTTCCCGGTCGACGACGCCACCGTGGAATATTTCGAAGGCACCGGCCGTACACCTGAAGAAATCACCGCCTTCCAGAACTACTACAAGGCGCAGGGCATGTACGGCATCCCGAAAGCCGGCGAAATCGACTACACCCGCATCGTCAACCTGGACCTGGCCACCGTCACGCCTTCCCTGGCCGGCCCCAAGCGTCCACAGGACCGTATCGAACTGGGCAACGTGAAGTCGAACTTCGCCGAGCTGTTCTCCAAGCCGACCACCGAAAACGGCTTCAACAAGGCCGCCGCCGACCTGACCCACACCTACACGACCAGCAACGGCGTGAACGTGAAAAACGGCGACGTGCTGATCGCGGCGATTACCTCCTGCACCAACACCTCGAACCCGAGCGTGATGCTGGCGGCTGGCCTGCTGGCCAAGAAAGCCGTTGAAGCAGGTTTGACGGTTGCTCCCCACATCAAGACCTCGCTGGCTCCTGGCTCGCGCGTGGTAACCGAGTACCTGACTGCCGCAGGCCTGCTGCCGTACATGGAAAAGCTGGGCTTCGGCGTCACCGCCTACGGCTGCACCACCTGCATCGGCAACGCCGGCGACCTGACGCCTGAACTGAACGCGGCTATCATCGACAACGATATCGTCGCTTCGGCTGTGCTGTCCGGCAACCGTAACTTCGAAGCGCGTATCCACCCGAACATCCGTTCGAACTTCCTGGCTTCGCCTCCGCTGGTGGTGGCCTACGCCATCGCCGGCAACATGAGCCGCGATCTGATGACCGAGCCCGTGGGCAAGAACGCCGAAGGCCGCGACATCTACCTGGGCGACATCTGGCCGACCTCGAAGGAAGTGGCCGCCATGATGAAGTTCGCCATGAACGCGGAAGTGTTCAAGAACAACTACGCCGACGTCAAGAATGCCCCGGGCAAGCTGTGGGAAAAGGTCAGCACCGTCAACGGCCAGGTCTACAACTGGCCAACCTCGACCTATATCGCCGAGCCACCGTTCTTCGAGAACTTCAGCATGACCCCGGCAGCGGCCGCCACCAGCATCACCGGCGCCCGCGCACTGGGCGTGTTCGGCGACTCGATCACCACCGACCACATCTCCCCGGCCGGTTCGATCCAGGAAAGCGGTCCTGCAGGCAAGTGGTTGAAGGCCAAGGGCGTCATGAAGGCCGACTTCAACTCCTACGGCTCGCGCCGCGGCAACCATGAAATCATGATGCGCGGCACCTTCGCCAACGTGCGTATCAAGAACCGCATGATCCCGGCCAAGGCCGACGGTTCCGCGGTCGAAGGCGGCATCACGATTCACCAGCCTTCGGGCGAGCAGATGTCGATCTACGATGCCGCCATGAAGTACGTCGACGAAGGCGTACCAACCATGGTGTTCGGCGGCGAAGAGTACGGCACCGGTTCCTCGCGCGACTGGGCGGCCAAGGGCACCCAGCTGCTGGGCGTCAAGGCGGTCATCACCCGTTCCTTCGAGCGCATCCACCGCTCCAACCTGGTCGGCATGGGCGTGCTGCCCCTGCAGTTCATCGGCGACGACAGCGTGCAGACGCTGGGCATCACGGGCAACGAAACGTTTGACCTGAAGGGTCTGGAAGGCGAGATCAAGCCACAGCAACTGGCCACCCTCGTGATCCACCGTGCCAACGGCGAGACCCAGGAAGTATCCGTCCTGCTGCGTATCGACACCCCGATCGAAGTCGATTACTACAAGCACGGCGGCATCCTGCCATTCGTGCTGCGCCAGCTGCTGGCTGCGTAAGCCGGACGGTTTTTCCGCTCCATCAAAACGCCGGGTTCGCCCGGCGTTTTTTATGGCGGGCCGTATTGCGCTTGCGCTAATGTAGCGGCGCGCCCTGGTCAACGATCGCGATGGCCGCAGCCCGAATCAACTACAATACGTTATCAAGGTGGCAGAACATGCTGCCCGGTCGCGGCGGCATTGACCGCGTTGCGCCCGTGGTCAACCTTGCATCATATTCATTAAAACTATTCCAAGAGCGCCATGCGTCGTCCATTCAAAGCATCTACTCCACGGCTCTCCGCCGAAGCCTCGCGCCTCGCCGCCCTTGCCCAGTCGCTGACCCAGTCGGGCAGCCGGCTGGAAGAACGCGCCATCGAACATCAGCTGGAACTCGGTCTGCAGAAGGCGCTTAAATCGGGCCACCAGGACACCATCGACGCCACGCTCAACAGCCTGTTCAAGGAGGATGTGAGCGCCTACGACGTGTTGCTGGAAAGTGCGGAGGCGGTCAGCGAGTCGTCGACCATGACGGAACTGGTCGACGGTGTCGAAACCCATTGGCAAGCCCTGCTGGTGGCCGCCCCGGTGCTGGCCTGGACCCGCTTTTCTATCGGCTCGGGCAATATTCCCGGCGAACTGCTGACGACCCTGTCGGCCCATTTCGGCGCCCATCTGTTGGCCGGCAACACCCGCCTGGCGCTGGCGCCCCACCTGTATTCGATCGACCAATTGCCCCATTCGCATGCCGAGGTGTACGCGGTGACCCACCGCCTGGCCCAGGCGGCGTTCAAGGGCAGCAGCGTCAAGCCGGCGCCCCGCCAGGCAGAAACGGCGCCCTTCCTGGCCGACACCCGCTACCTGCTGGGCGTGGTGGTGGCGCCGAAAGACGCGCCCCTGTTCCGCTGGCAGGAGCCGGAGCACCTGCTGCATTTCGCCAGCGAGCGCGAGCGTGCGCTGACCCAGTGGCGCGAACAGGCCACCCCCACCATCACCCGCCTGCTGCCTGGCTGCGGGGTCGAACTGCTGCTGCCTGAAGCCTATTATGTGGCGTGCCGCGAGGCGGACAAGCTGATCCGCCCCGTCTCGATCCGCGCCGCCGTGCACTATCTGACCAACACGCTCGCCATCGAACCGGCCGACCTGCGCGCCGTGGTGGCCGGTTTTGGGGAAGAAAGCGCCGATGGCCAGGTCGACGAATACCGCGTCGCCTTCACCCTGCGCCAGGAAGCCGAAGTCATGTATGGCATCGTCTGGCCCCTGTACGGCCAGGAGGACGAAGATGGCACGCCGGTGGAGGGCCTCGCCGTGCTGGGTCTGGACGACACGCAAAAAACTCCGATCGACGACATCGTCGCCTGCCTCAACGAAGCAGGCGTGGTGCATATCAAGAAGCTGACGGAGCGGTATGTGTCCGAGTTCTGCGACGACTGCGGCGCGCCCCTGTTTGCCGATCCGTCAGGCGAACTGGTGCATCCTGAAATGCCGGATGATGCGCCGGCGGGTTCTGAACACTTTCATTGAATCAAACAAAAGTGAAAACCTACTTTTGTTTGGGTTGGTCAGATAAAAATGCCCCGGGAAACCCGGGGCATTTTGAGGAATCAAACAAAAGTAAAACCCTACTTTTGTTTGTTTGGTCGGATAAAAATGCCCCGGGAAACCCAGGGCATTTTCAGTTTACGCAAAACCGATTTACGCGAGCTGCGCCGCGATGATTGGCCTTACGGTTTGCACGCGGCGCTTGCAGTAGGGGGGACTGGCGGTTGGCGCCTGTCCCCGGTTTTGACACGGCGCTGATTGAAAGGCTGGGACAGGCGCCAAGCGCCAGTCCCTGGTCTACCAGCTTGAATATGGCTGCTTGATCAGGCTCGAGTTGTAGTATCGCGGATCATCCGTCACTTCCGCGCCAATCCACTCCGGCTTCTCAAACGCGGCATCTTCGCTGGCAAGCTCGATCTCGGCCACCACCAGACCGGCATTGACGCCCGAGAATTCGTCGACTTCCCATACGTGCCCGGCGTAGTCGATACGCCGGCGCACCTTCTCCACCAGCGGCTGTTCGCACAGCGCAAGCAGTTCCTCTGCATCAGGCAGGGGGATGGGATATTCCCACTCGCCGCGCGTGGCGCCGGTGCTTTTGCCCTTGATGGTGAGGTAGGCCTCGTCGCCTTCGATGCGCACGCGCACCACGCGCGCCTTGTCGGACGACAGGTAGCCCTGGCGCATCGCAACGGCGCTGCCGAGCGTGCGCCAGCCGTCGCCGGCCAGCAGGAACTTGCGCTCGATCTCGACGCCCATCGTGTTACTCCAGCGATTGCAGGATCGGCTGCAGGATCGCGGCGCCCAGTTCGCTGCTGCGCGCGCCGTTCCAGCCCGTGTAGGTATCGGGCAGGTCGGCGTTGTCCTTGAACGGCATTTCCAGGGTCAGCGAGAGGCACTTGAAGGTGTGGCCGATGTACTTCGAGGCCAGGGTCAGCAGCTCGTCGTTGTACTTCGAGGCCGCGTAGCCATACACGTTCTGGAAGTCCGGGCTGGACGCCATGTAGCGCTCGATGAAGGCATTCTGGGCGGCCAGGCGCTCCGGCGTGAAGTCGGTCAGCATCTCGCTGCCGGCCACGAAGTTGTACGGCAGGGCTTCGTCGCCGTGGATGTCGAAGAACATGTCGACGCCGGTTTCCTCGATCTTGCGCTT
>JBJMVV010000153.1:0-11904 GCA_045810505.1 Massilia sp. | reverse complement strand
GGATGAGCCGTCCTTCCGCGCCACCTTCAAACTGACGGTCGACCTGCCGCCCAACTTCAAGGCTTATTCCAACACGCCGATTGAAAAGCAGGAAAAGCTCGAGTCCGGCCTGCAGCGCACCGCCTTTGGCGTCACGCCGAAAATGCCGAGCTACCTGGTGGTGCTGGTCGCAGGCGAACTCGAGCGCCTGGCCGGCAAGCAGGACGGGGTCGACATCGGCGTCGTCACCACCGCCGGCAAGCTCGGCTCCGCCGCCTACCCGCTGGCCGTCACGCGCGATGTGCTCCACTATTACAACAATTACTTTGGCGTGCCGTACCCCCTTGCCAAGCTCGACCAGATTGCCATCCCCGGCGGTTTCAATGGCGCGATGGAAAACTGGGGCGGCATCGTCTACAACGAGTCGGCCCTGCTGGTCGATCCCAAGACCAGTCCCGACAACGTCAAGCAGGGCACCTTTTCCGTCAACGCCCACGAAGTTGCGCACCAGTGGTTCGGTAACCTGGTCACCATGGCCTGGTGGGACAACCTCTGGCTCAACGAGGGCTTCGCGTCCTGGATGGCGGCCAAGGCGAGCAACCATTTTCATCCGGAATGGCGGCCCTATCTCGATGGCCAGGTCGAGCGCGAAGCGGTCTTGAACCTCGACGCCCGCAAGACCACCCACCCGATCCAGACGCCGGTCGCAACGGAAGAGCAGGCCGCCAATGCCTTTGACGCCATCACCTACGGCAAGGGCGAGGCCTTCCTGCGCATGCTGGAAGCCTACCTGGGCGAGGAACCTTTCCGCAAAGGCATCCGCGCCTACATGGCCAAGCACAAGTATTCCAATACCACCAGCGCCGACCTGTGGGCCGCGCTTGAGGCGGCCTCGGGCAAGCCGGTCGAAAAGCTGGCCTCGGACTGGACCACCCAGCCGGGCTTTCCCGTCATTAAAGTGAGCCAGCAATGCAAGGACGGCAAGCGCCTCGTGACCCTGGCGCAGGAACAGTTCCGCCTCGACGAACCGGCCACTGAAAAACGCCTGTGGAACGTGCCGATCGAACTGGGCAAGGTGGACGGCAAGACCAGCACCACCTTGCTGTCCGGCCCCAGCAGTACCGTCACGCAAAGTTGCGATGGCGTGCTGGTGGTCGATCCGGCCGGGGTCGGCTTTTTCCGTGTGCAATATGACCAGGCCTCCTTCGACGCCCTGGCCGCCCAGGTGCCAAGGTTGCCCGACGCGACGCGTTTAAAACTGCAGGCCGACGCCTGGGGCATGGTGCTGGCCGACCGCATGCCGCTGGCCGACTATTTCAAATTGGTGGGGCGCTACAACAAGGAAACCCGCGGCGCCATCTGGAGCGCGATTCTGAGCAACTTGAATAACCTCGACACCCTGGCCGCGGGCGAACCGGAGCGGGCCGCCATCCGCAAGTTCACGATTGCCCTGGTGCGCCCCAAGTTCGACAGCCTGGGCTGGGAAGAGCGCGCCGCCGAACCCGTCGACGAGCGCCAGTTGCGCGCCCGCATGGCGTCCAGCCTGGCGCGCGCGGGCGATCCGGCCGTGATTGCCGAAGCCCGCACACGCTTCGCGCGCTATTTGAAAGATCCCGCCAGCGTGAGTCCCTCGATGATCGACTTTGTCCTCAATACGGTCGGCCGCAATGCCGACGCGGCCACGGTCGACGCCCTGATTGCGCGCGCAAAGGCGACCGAAAGCAATGAAGAGCGCAACCGGATTACGCGCGCCCTGGTGCGGGTCGACGATCCGGCCCAGTCCGCCCGCGTGCTGGAACTGGCGCTGTCGCCAGCCTTGCCGCCGCAAATGACCACGACCATCGTGCCGGCCGTGGCCGCCAACGAGCACATTGATCAGGCCTGGGCCTTTGCCGTGGCCCACCGCGACGTGTTGATGAAGGACCAGGATGCCGTGGGCCGCAACTCGGCGTTTTCCGGTATCGTTGCCAATTCAGCCAATCCGGCCGACGCGGACAAAATGGAAGCCTACGTCAAGGAACAGTTCGGCGATGCCGCGATGGTGAACGCGCACCGGGTGGGCAACGCCATCCGTACGCGGGCGGCGCTCAAGGCCCGGCTGCTGCCGCAAGTGCGCGCCGCATTACAATAAGCGCATTGCCGTCATCTCCTCAATCGAGTTCAAAGGAAAACCATGCAGAGCAATACCATCAAGTCGCGCTGGACCCCTGTCAAGACCGCGCTGGCCGTCGCCCTGTGCGGCGCCAGTTTTGCCGTCGCGACCGCCTCGGCGCAGACGGCCGCCGCGCCTGCAACGCCCGCCGCCGCAGCTGCCCCAGCCGCCAAGACGGCCAATATGGCGCTCTTGCCGGGTAACGACTTCTTCACCTACGCCAACCAGGACTGGCTGGCGAAAACGGACATCCCCGCCGACCGCAGCAGCTGGGGCGCTTTTGCCGCCATCGCCGAAGACACCAATGCGCGCATCGTCAAGATGTTCGACAGCATCAATGCCGACCCGAAAGCCACGCCCGAAGCACGCAAGGTCGCCAGCTTCTACAAGACCTACATGGACGAAGCAGCCATTGAAGCCAAGGGCGTCGCGCCCTTGAAACCGCTGCTGGCAAAGATCGACGCCATCAAGGACAAGGCCGGCCTGACGCGTGCGCTGGGCGCTTCGCTGCGCGCCGACGTCGACCCGCTCAACAACACCAATTTTTTCACCGAGAACGTGTTCGGCCTGTGGGTCGCCCAGGGCCTGACTGACCCCTCGCGCAATATGCCCTACCTGCTGCAAGGCGGCATCGGCATGCCCGACCGCGCTTACTATCTGACCGACAACGCCAAGATGGCGGAACTGCGCAGCAAGTACCAGCAGCACATTGCCGCCATGCTCAAGTTGGCAGGCTACAGCGACAGCGATGCGCGCGCCGCCAAGGTGTTCGCGCTGGAAACCGAGATCGCCAAATCGCACGCCAGCCGCGAAGATTCGGCCGATGTCCTGAAGGCCAACAATCTGTGGACCGTGAAAGACTTCAGCAGCAAGGCGCCCGGCATGGACTGGCCGGCTTTCTTCAAGGCGGCGGGTTTGTCAGGCGAGAACAAGTTCATCGTCTGGCACCCGAGCGCGGCAAAAGGGGAGGCGGCGCTGGTGGCCTCGGGCGACCTGGCCACCTGGAAGGATTATCTGGCCTTCCACCAGATCAACCACTTCGGCGGCAACCTGTCGAAGGCCTTTGTCGACCAGCGCTTCGAGTTCTATGGCAAGGCCCTGTCCGGCACGCCCGAGCAGTCGCTGCGCTGGAAACGCGCCCTGGCGGCCACCAATGCGGCGCTCGACCAGTCGGTGGGCCGCGTCTATGTGGAGCGCAACTTTGCCGCTGCCGACAAGACGCGCATCCAGCAAATGGTGACGAACATCATCGCCGCGTTTGGCAAGCGCATTGAAAAGCTCGACTGGATGGCGCCCGCAACCCGCGCCCAGGCCCAGGAAAAGCTCAAGACCCTGTACGTGGGCGTGGCCTATCCCGACCGCTGGGATTCCTATGCCCCGCTGAAAGTGGTCGATGGCGACGCCTTTGGCAACGTCGTGCGCGCTGAAAACTTCCACACCCAGCAGCAGCTGGCGAAATTGCACAAGAAGGTCGACAAGACCGAATGGTCGATGCCGCCGCAACTGGTCAACGCCGTCAACATGCCGCTGCAAAACGCCATCGTGTTCCCGGCCGCCATCCTGCAGCCGCCGTTCTACGATCCGCAGGCGTCGGACGCCACCAACTACGGGGCGATTGGCAGCGTGATCGGCCACGAGATCAGCCACAGCTTTGATGACCAGGGCGCCCAGTTCGACGCCCAGGGCCGCCTGCGCGACTGGTGGACCAAGGAAGACAAGGAACACTTCACCCAGGCATCGGCAAAACTGGCGGCCCAATATTCGGCCTACAAGCCTTTCCCTGACCTGGCCGTCAATGGCCAGCTGACCCTGTCGGAAAACCTGGCCGACCTGGCCGGCATCTCGGCCGCCTACGACGCCTGGCAAGCCACCCTGATCAACAAGCGCATCACGCCGCAAGCGGAGCGTGACTTCTTCCTCGGCTTTGCCCACAGCGAGCGAGGCAAGGCCCGCGAAGCCCAACTGCGCCGCCAGGTCCTCACCGACGGCCACTCGCCCTCGCAATACCGCGCCGCCACCGTGCGCAACATCGACGCCTGGTACCAGGCCTTCGACGTCAAGCCCGGCCAGTCGCTGTACCTGGCCCCCGCCGACCGCGTCCGCGTCTGGTGATTCTACGGGGACTGACGCCGCAGGTGCCTTTCGCGGCCCGGCCTGTCCCCATTTTTCCTGCACCAGTACATTGGAACTTGCCGAGAAATGCTAAAACCAACCCTGATCCTCGCCCTTGCTGCCGTCTTCTCGACGAGCACCCTGGCTCAAACAACCCAGCCCGGCGACGACTTCTTCAACTACGTCAATGGCGAATGGCTCGCCAAAACCGAGATCCCCGCCGACCGCGCCGCCTGGGGCGCCACCTCCGTGATGGGCGAAGAGACCAACGCCCGCATCCTCAAGCTGATCGAAGGCGCCGCCGCCGATCCCAAGGCCAGCGCGGAAGCAAAAAAAGTCGCGGCCTATTACGCCGCCTACATGAACGAGGCCGCGATCGAGGCGAAGGGCGGCGCCCCATTAAAACCCTTGCTGGCGCCGATCGACGCCATCAAGGACAAGGTGGCCTTGCAGCGCTTCATCGGCGCCTCCCTGCGCGCCGACGTCGACCCCTTGAACGCCACCAATTTTTTCACTGAAAACCTGTTTGGTATCTGGATCAACCAGGGCCTGACGGAGCCGGGCCGCAACGTTGCCTACGTGCTGCAGGGCGGCCTGGGCATGCCCGACCGCGCTTATTACCTGACCGACAGCCCGAAAATGGCCGATCTGCGCGCCAAATACGAGCAGCACATTGCCGCCACCCTGTCGCTGGCCGGCTATGCCGACGCACCGGCGCGCGCGCAGGGCGTCATGGCGCTGGAGATGGCCATTGCCAAGGCCCACGGCAGCCGCGAGGATTCGGCCGATGTGCTCAAGGCCAACAACAAGTGGACCCTGAAGGATTTTGCCAGCAAAGCGCCGGGCATCGACTGGCCCGCTTTCTTCAAGGCGGCGCACCTGGGCGACCAGTCCAGTTTCATTGTCTGGCATCCGGGCGCCGTGACGGGCGCGGCAGCCCTGGTGGCTTCCGGCGATCTGGCGGCCTGGAAGGATTTCCTCGCCTTCCACACCATCAACCATGCGGCGCCCACCTTGTCGAAAGCCTTTGTCGACCAGCGCTTCGCGTTTTACGGCAAGGCCTTGTCCGGCACGCCAGAGCAACTGGCGCGCTCCAAGCGGGCCCTGGCCGCCACCAGCGGAGCGCTGGGCGAACCAGTCGGCCATATGTACGTCGATAAATATTTCCCTGCCGAAGACAAGGCCAGGGTGCGCCAGATGGCTGACAACATCATCGCCGCCTTCGGCAAGCGAATCGACAAGCTCGACTGGATGGCCCCGGCCACCCGCGCCCAGGCCCACGCCAAGCTCAAGACCTTGTATGTCGGTATCGGTTATCCCGACAAGTGGCGCTCCTACGCCGGCCTGACCGTTGCCGCCGACGACGCTTTTGGCAATGCGCAGCGTGCTGAAGCGTTCCGCACGGCGCAGCAGTTCGCCAAGCTGCACCAGAAAGTGGACCGCACCGAGTGGGCCATGTCGCCGCAAACCATCAATGCGGTCAATATGCCGATGCAAAATGCGATCAATATTCCGGCCGGCTACCTGCAGGCGCCGTTCTTCGACCCGAAAGCGTCGGACGCGCAAAACTACGGCGCCATCGGCACCACCATCGGCCACGAGGTAAGCCACAGTTTTGACGACCAGGGCGCCCAGTTCGATGCCCAGGGCCGCCTGCGTGACTGGTGGACCAAGGACGACCTGGCCCATTTCAAGGCAGCCTCGAGCAAGCTGGTGGCTCAGTACGCCGCCTACAAGCCGTTTCCCGACCTGGCAGTCAACGGCCAGCTAACCTTGTCTGAAAACCTGGCCGACCTGGCCGGCATGGGCGCCGCCTACGATGCGTATCGCGCCGCCACGGGCGAGAAGGCCGACCTTGAAAGCGACCGCGCCTTCTTCATTGGCAACGCCCTGAAGAACCGCAACAAGCTGCGCGAACCGGCCCTGCGCCAGCGCATCCTGTCGGACGGCCACTCGCCATCGCAGTACCGGGCCGCCACCGCCCGCAATCTCGATGCCTGGTACCCGGCCTTCGACGTCAAACCGGGGCAGGGCCTCTACCTGGCGCCAGCGGACCGGGTGCGGGTCTGGTAAATCGGCATGGGGCGTTTCAGACTATACTGGACGCCCCGGCTTTTTCAGAGTCACCATGAGCGAATCCCTCGACACCATCACCCGGCTGACCCTGGCGCACTACGACGGTCACGCCGACAGTTTTTTTGCCGGCACCATTGGTCATGATGTCAGCCAGAACATTCACGCGCTGCTGAGCGCAATCGAGTCTGCGACGCCTTTCACCATTCTCGACCTTGGCTGTGGCCCGGGGCGCGATTTGAAAACGTTCTCGGCGCTGGGACACCGCGCTGTCGGGGTGGACGGATCGATCGAATTTGTCGCCATGGCGCGCGCCTACAGCGGCTGCGAGGTATTGCAGCAGAACTTTCTCGATCTGCAGTTGCCTGCCGACACCTTTGACGGCGTCTATGCCAACGCTTCGTTGTTTCATGTGCCGAAAGCTGTGCTGCCGCAAGTGCTGCAGCGCCTGCACGCCGCCCTCAAGCCCGGCGGCGTATTGTTCAGTTCGAATCCGCGCGGCGATAACCAGGAAGGCTGGAACGGCGCGCGCTACGGCAGTTACCACGATTTCACTGCCTGGCGCGGCTTTCTGGAGGCTGCCGGCTTTGTCTATATCGACCATTACTTTCGTCCGCCCGGACTGCCTCTTGCTGAACAGCACTGGCTCGCCAGCGTGTGGCGCAAACCATCCTGGCTGACTTCGCCACTACGTTAAATGGCGAACAGAAGGCGGGGGCCTGCAGTCGTAAGGTGGACTCCTCAACCACGAAACGAGGTACGCTTATGAATGATGACCAAATCAAAGGCAAAGCCAAGGACATCGGCGGCAAGATTCAGGAAAAAGTAGGCGATGTGATTGGTAGCAGCGAACAGCAAGCAAAAGGACTGGCAAAGCAGACCGAAGGCAAATTGCAGGAAAAAGCTGGCGACGCCAAGGATATTATCCAGGATCGTGGCAATCGCTGATCATCCTCCCTCGAGGTAATAAAGCCGCGCTAGCCGCGGCTTTTTTTCGTCCGGCGTCCGGCTTAATAATTTTTCCCGCTGATCACGCTGCCGTCCGGCCGCCGCAAGGTCAGGCGCGCGCTGCTGCCTAGTTGCCCTTGTGCGTTCGACTGCACGCAGGCGGTCTGCGATCCGGCGGTCGCGCCGGCGGCATCCGCCCGGATCGTCGTCAGGCAAAACAAGGTCACCGCCAGGTCCTGTTCGATCGACCAGTTCAGGGTCACGCTGCCCACCCGCTGGGCCGTGCTGCTGCAGCCATTGAGATTGTCGAGCGAGACCACGGTGCCGTTGGCGCCCACTGCGCCGCTGGTGGGCAGGGCGCTGAAGGGCGTGCGCACGACGGCACAGGTGGCATTGGCGCCGCTGCCGCCAAGGATGCCGATCAGGCTGTCGTTTGTATAAAACAGGGTGCCGTCCGTGTTGGCGGAAGCAAGGCCCGCAAAGCTCAGTCGCAGCGATTCGGTGGTGGTTTGCGCCACCTGGCCGGTGGCGGGGAACGTGGTCTGGCCGCCCGGTGTGAGCACCAGCGAAAGAATGAAATTGCTGCCGCCCTGATTGCCGCTGATATCCCAGCGCCGCGGCGTGCCCAGGTATTGTCGCCAGGCCGCTGCCACGTCTACCGTGACGCCTGTACTTGCAGGCGGCAGCACGGGCGGCGACTGGATGCCGTTGTTGCCGCCATTGGTGCCGGCGTTGTCGCCATCGTTGTTGCCGCCGCAGGCGGTCAGCAACACAGCCATCGCACTGAAGGCCAGCGCGCTTTTGATCAGCTTGGACATGGTCACCTCCTTGAATTCTCCTTCGACTGCGATCAGTGTAGAAAATCCGGGCGATGATGATTAGTTTGATCTCGCGCAAGCGCTAATGTTGAGCTATCGTTCGCTCGCTAACAGACGGGATCGTGCGCTGCCTTTATTCTGTACTCACTGCATGAGCAAACGCCATGCGCTTACCAACAGAAGGAGTTCCACCATGAACAGCGATCAAGTCAACGGCAAACTGAAAGACATCGGCGGCAAAATCCAGGAGGAAGCTGGCAAAGTGATCGGCAGCACCGAGCAGCAAGCCAAGGGCCTGGCTAATCAGGTCGAAGGCAAGACCCAGGAAAAAGTGGGCGATGCCAAGGAAGTGCTCAAGGACGCCGCCAACTAACAGGCGCCGTCGTTCAAAAGAAGCCGCGCTTGTCGCGGCTTTTTTTGCGTTCAAGCTTTCGCGCAGCCCACACCGCCTTGCAATTCATGCTCAAGGCTGCAGCGGCCGCAAGGGAATCACGCTGCCTTCCATCAGCTTGTTTGGCAGCCACTCTACCGCCGTCGCTGTGCGCGCCGGTGACCAAAAAGGGCGCGAACGACCTGCATCAATTCTTCCGCACTTTTCAGCGCAAAACAAAAAAGGCCGCGAACTTCGCGGCCTTTTCTGCGTCTACTGGACGGTAGCTTCCGTTCAACCCTCAACCGGCTTGTCGCCAATATGCTTGCGGAAAAATGCTTCGATTGTCGAGTACACATGGCGCTGGCCGGCACGCGAGGAAATGCCGTGCTTGGCGCCGGGATAGGTCATCAGCTCGAACTGGATATTGCGGTTGACCAGGCTGTCGATCAGCTTGGTCGTATTGGTGAACAACACGTTATCGTCGGCCATGCCGTGCACCAGCAGCAGGGGCGATTTCAAGCCGTCCAGGTGAGTGAACACGCCGCTGTTGGCGTAGGCCTGCGGGTCGGACTTGGGCGTGGCGCCCACGAACTGTTCGGTGTAATGGGTGTCGTACAGCGACCAGTCCGTCACTGGCGCCACCGACACGCCCATGGCAATCTTGTCCGATGCCGCCGACAGCAGGCGCAGGGTCATGAAGCCGCCGTAGCTCCAGCCGAACACGCCGACCCGCTTGGGGTCGACAAAACTCTGCTTTGCCAGCCAGTCGATGCCCGTCACCTGGTCTTCCACCTCGTGCTTGCCCAGTTCCTTGTAAATCACATCGGTAAATTGGCGCTCGCGGCGGGACGAGCCGCGGTTATCCAGTCGAAACACCACATAGCCCTGCTGCGCCATGTACTGGTAGAACTGGTTGTCCCACTTGCGCGTCACCTGCTGGGAGTGGGGGCCGCCGTAGGTGTACAGGAACACGGGGTAGCGTTTGGCCGGGTTGAAGCTGGCCGGCTTGATCATCGAGTAGTACAGGGTCTGGCCGTCGTTGGCCTTGATGGTGCCGAACTCCGTCGGCAGCATGTCGGCCTTGTATTTGCCGTAGGGATGCTTGTCGTTCAACTCGTTCTGCTCGACCCAGCCCACCATCGAGCCGTCCGGCTTGCGGATCGACACCTGTGGCGGCGTCGACGGATCCGAGAAGGTGTCGACAAACACTTCGCCGTTGCGCGAAAAATTCGCCTCGTGCCAGCCGTCGGCCTTGGTGATGCGCAGCGGCTTGTCGGCCAGGCTGCCATCCAGCGCCAGCGCGTAAATCTGCTTGTCGACGACGTTGTCGCGGTTCGACGACACGAACACGCGGCCCGTCTTCTCGTCGACCGCCTGGACATTGTCGATGCCCCAGTCGCCGCGCGAGACGGTGCTGAGCAGTTTGCCGTCCATGCCGTACAAATACAGGTGATTGCGGCCCGTGCGCTCGGACGACCACAGGAAGGCGTTCTGGTTTTTCAGGAAGCGCAGGTCGTCGCTGATGCTGACCCAGGTCTTCGACGTTTCCGTCAGCAGGGTGCGCTGGGCCAGGCTGGCGGCGTCCACCGCGACCAGGTCGAGTTTTTTCTGGTCACGGCTCTGGCGCTGGTAGACCAGGCTTTTGCCATCGCCCGACCAGTCGGCGCGCACCAGGTAAATATCCGTGTTCCGGCCCAGGTCGACCTTGCGCTGCAGGCCGGTCACGGGCGAGACAATCATCAGTTCGGCGATCACGTTCGGGTCGCCCGCGGCAGGGTAACGCTGTTCGACCACGTCGGTGCGGTCGGCAAAAATCTCGAAACGGCGCGCCACCGGCACCTGCGCTTCATCGAAGCGTTTATAGGCGATGGCCGAATCGTCGGGCGCCCAGTAGTAACCGGTGCGCTGGCCCATTTCTTCCTGCGCCACGAACTCCGCTTCGCCATTATGGACGGTGCCCTTGCCATCGGTGGTCAGCTGCTTTTCCTTGCCGCTGACCAGGTCGATGACGACGATGTTCTGGTTGCGGATGAAGGAAACGTAACGGCCCTTGGGCGAAATTTTCGGATCGGCCACATTGCCCGAGGCGACCTTGCGTGCCTTGTCCGGGTGGGCCGCCTCGACCAGATAAAGGTCGCCCGCGATTGGCACCAGCAGCTGTTTGCCGTCCGGCGACCAGCTGTAGTTGAGGATGCCCGACAGGCTGGCCGTGCGCGCGCGCTCGCGGCGGGCCTTTTCTTCCAGCGAAATCGTCTCGTTCGGCACCAGCACTTTCGAGTCGACCAGGCGGCGCGTGGTCTTGTCGCGGGTGTTGAATTCCCACAGGTCGAGCTGGAACTGGTTGTCGTCGCGGCCGCGCAGGAAGGTGATGTGCTCGCCGTCCGGCGACACGCGCAGATTGCGCACGCCGGGGCCGGACAGGGCAGGGTCGGCCTGGATGCGGTCCAGGGTCAGGCGTTCGGCAAAGGCGGGTGCAGCGAGCAGGGAGGCGATAAGGCAAAGCGTAAGGCGCATGGCATGTCTCTGGTTATTGGTTGAGCTTTAACAAGCACAAGACGATACCAGAGTCGGCACGTTAAAGCTGTAATTACACTGCCAGCGGCTGCACTTCATGGACCCGGTCGTTCGCCAGTTTTCGCAGGACGATGGTCAACAGGACGGCCGCGATCGTCAGTCCCAGCACGAGACCGATCCAGAAGCCATACGCTTCCATTGGCTGGTCCGGAAGCAAGCCCATCCAGCCGGGCGCGAGGCCCAGGCCCAGCAGAGCGCCCAGGGGCATGGAAAACACCCAGAACGCCACCAGCTGGATCACCATGGGCGCGCGCGTGACCTTGTAGCCGCGAATGGCGCTCGAGGTCGCGACCTGGGCGGCGTCGGACAGCTGGAACAGGGCTGCGAACAGGAGCAATTGCACGCACAGCGCCTGCACGGCCGGATCCGACGTGTAGGCGCGCGCAATCTCCCAGCGGAAGATGGCGATGCCGGCGGCAGACATGGCGCCGAAGCCGACCGACATGGCGACGCCCACCCAGGCCACATGGCGGGCTTTGGCCGGGTCGGCTTCGCCCATGGCCTGGCCCACGCGGGTGATCAGGGCGATGCCGAAACTCAAAGGCACCATGAACACCAGCGAGGAAAAATTGAGCGCGACCTGGTGGGCCGACACCTGCACCACGCCGAAGCGCGCCACCAGCAGGCTGACCAGGCCGAAGGCGCTGACCTCGGCAAAGTAGGTGATGCCGATCGGCAGGCCCAGGCGCAACATGGCCCCGATCTCGCGCCAGTCCGGTCCCTGCCACCGGGTGAACGGCGTGCTGGCCCGGTAGGCCGGCGCGCGCCGCATCCACCACAACATGGCGCCCAGCATCAGCCACAGGCCCGCCGCGGTGGCCACCGCGCAGCCGAGCGCGCCAAGGCGGGGCAGGCCGAGATTGCCGAACACCAGC
>JBJMVV010000152.1:0-2613 GCA_045810505.1 Massilia sp. | reverse complement strand
TTTTCATTTTCTGCTCGCTGGCATTGGTGACGCGCCAGTCGGCCACTGCGGCCACGCCGATGAAGACATGCTGGCCCTTGACGCCGCTCATCACGGCGTCATGCATCTGCTGGGCGCTCTGCACGTTCTCGCGGCGCACGCCGTGCGGCGCCGGCAGGGCAGTGGGGCCCGACACCAGCAGCACCTCGGCGCCGGCTTCGCGCGCCGCGCGCGCAACCGCATAACCCATTTTGCCGGAAGACAGATTGGTGATGCCCCGCACCGGGTCGATCGCCTCAAAGGTGGGGCCGGCCGTGATCAGCACGCGCTTGCCTGCCAGGACCTTGGGCTGGAACGAGGCTACCAGTTCTTCCAGCAGTTCCGCGGGTTCCAGCATGCGCCCGAATCCTGTTTCGCCGCAGGCCTGCGCGCCGGCGGCGGGGCCGAACAGGCTCACGCCATCCTCGCGCAATTGGGCGACGTTGCGGCGGGTGGCGGGGTTCTCCCACATCTCCACGTTCATGGCCGGCGCGATATGCAGCGGCACGTGACGGGGCCGCGCCACGCACAGGGTCGAGAGCAGGTCGTCGCAGGCGCCGTGCGCCAGCTTGCGAATGAAATCGGTCGAGCAGGGCACGATCAGGATTGCATCGGCGTGCCGGGTCAGGTCGATGTGGGCCATGTTGTTGGCCACGCGTGCATCCCACTGGTCGGTGTAGACCGTCTGGCCGGACAGGGCCTGCATGGTGGCGGTGCCGATGAAATGGGTGGCCGCCTCGGTCATCACCACCTGCACCGAAGCGCCTTCCTTGACCAGGGCGCGGCACAATTCGGCGGCCTTGTAGCAGGCCACCCCGCCGGTCAGTCCCAGCACGATCTGCTTGCCTTGTAAGTCCATGCTCAGTCCTTTGACGTCAGTTCTTGTTCACGCGCCGCAGCTCGTCGTAAATGAAGAGGATGGCGCCGAGGGTGATGGCGCTGTCGGCGATATTAAAGGCCGGGAAGTGGCCGAAGGCGGCCAGGTGAAAATCCAGGAAGTCGATCACGTGGCCGTACAGCAGGCGGTCGATGACGTTGCCGATGGCGCCGCCCATGACCAGCGCGAGGGCCCAGCAGAACAGGCGCTGGCCGGCGTGCTTTCTCAGCATGTAGACGATGAAGACCACCGCCAGCACGCCGATGGCGGTAAAGAAGTAGCGCTGCCAGCCGCCCTGGTTGGACAGAAAACTGAAGGCGGCGCCCCGGTTATACGCCAGCACCAGGTTGAAAAACGAGGTAATGGCTTTTTCCTGGCCCAGCACGAACATCTTGGTGATGGCGATCTTCGAGAGCTGGTCGAACAGGATGACGATGAAGGCAATCCCCAGCCAGGGCATGAGGGAGCCACGGTTTTTAGCGGTGGAGAAGGTTGTTGTTTTTTTAGTGGCCATGGGTGCTCGTGTTGGTTCAGGGGCAGTCGATCAGTGATACCGGTCAGGCGAAACGGCGCGCTTCGCCTGCGCCGAACAGATTGCTCACGCAGCGCTGGCACAGGCCAGGATGTTCGGCGTGGCTGCCGACGTCCTTGCGGTAATGCCAGCAGCGCTCGCACTTGGGCGCGCTGGACGCTTCCACCAGCACCGCTTCCTCTTCCGCAGTCGCCACTTCCGCGGCCCTGGCCTGCGAGGTGATGAAGACAAAACGCAGGTCGTCATCCAGGCTCTCCAGCAGGCGGTACTTGTCACCGGCCGCTTTCAAGGTCAGTTCGGCCTGCAGGGACGAGCCGATGGCGCCCGAGCCGCGCAGTTCTTCCAGCTGCTTGGTGACGTCGGCGCGCACGGCCCGCAAGGCAGTGTATTTTTCCAGCAGGGCCGCCGCATCGGGCGCCGCAGGCAGCTCCCAGTACGTCTGGGTGAAGATGGTCTCGTCGCTGGCGGCGTAGGCCTCCGGTGTAGCAAAGGCCTGCCACGCTTCCTCTGCCGTGAAGGTGAGGGTCGGCGCCATCACGCGCAGCAGGCTCTGGACGATGTGCCACAGGGCCGTCTGCGCCGAGCGGCGCGCGTGCGAGTCGACTGCCGTGGTGTAGAGACGGTCCTTGAGGATGTCCAGGTAGAAGCCGCCCAGGTCCTCGGAGCAGTAGTTCTGCAGGCGCGCGATCACCGGGTGGAATTCATAGCGCTCGTAGTGGGCCAGGATGTCGGACTGCAGCGCAGTCATCGAGGCAAGAGCGTAGCGGTCGATCTCGAACAGCTCGGCCACCGGCACGGCGTGCTGCGCCGGGTCGAAGTCGGAGGTGTTCGCCAGCAGGAAGCGCAGGGTATTGCGGATGCGGCGGTACGATTCGGTCACGCGCTTCAAGATCTCGTCGGAGATCGACAGTTCGGCGCTGTAGTCGGTCGAGGCCACCCACAGGCGCAGGATGTCGGCACCGAGCGTATCGGAGATCTTTTGGGGGGCGAGGGTGTTCCCCAGCGACTTCGACATCTTCTTGCCTTCGGCGTCCACCGTGAAACCGTGGGTCAGCAGGGCCTTGTACGGCGGGGCGCCATTCAACATCGAGGAAGTCAGGAGCGAAGAATGGAACCAGCCGCGGTGCTGGTCCGAGCCTTCCAGGTACAGGTCGGCCGGGAAGGCCAGTTGCTCTTTGTGCGAGCC
>JBJMVV010000151.1:0-6685 GCA_045810505.1 Massilia sp. | reverse complement strand
GCGGGCCGCAGGGGCTGCCATCACCGAACCGGCCAGGGTCAGGGCGCTCAGGGCAAAAATTACTTTTTTCATGTTTATCCTATGACGGTGAGAAACGTTGCGGCGGCTGCCGCCAACGGGTGGCGCCAACGCATCGGCTGCCTTGTACGCGAATACGTGAATACATGTTTCCACGAAACTTCTCGAATGGCCACGTTTATTGGACAAATTGTTAAAGTTGACGAAATTATGTTGTCTTTTTGCATTAATATCGGCGTTGCCATGCGTCCGGGGCTTCGTGGCGTGCGTTCATGGCTTGTGCTTTCGATGGCCGGCCGCCAGTGATAGCATCGCCCACTGCGCTATATTGCAATTTTATCAACAAAATGCGGAGAACGACCCCATGTCCATGATTGGAAATCTGTTAGCGGTGCCACAAAGCGAACTCGATGCCCTGTTCGACGACCCAGGCCAGATCGCGCATTTTTTGTATGAGACGCACGCAGACGACGCCATCCACCTCGACAAGACATGGCACGCGATTCACTTCATGCTCACGGGTGAAGTCTACGATGGCGATGGCGCGATTTCCCAGGCCATTCTGGGCGGTGATCCGATTGGCGAAGAAGAGGTGGGCTACGAACCTGCGCGCGGCTTGTCGGTGGCGGAAGTGAAGGCAATTGATGTGGCATTGCGCGGCGTGTCCGAAGCTGATTTCCGCGCAAAATTTGACGCGGCGGCTTTGACTGCAGCGGATATCTATCCGCAGATTTGGGAAGAGGGCGACGGCGCGCTGGATTACCTGGTCCCTTATTTCATGAGCTTGAAGCAGTTTTATGAGAATGCGGCGCAAGCTGGTTTGGCCGTCGTATTGTTTATCAATTAGCGGGATGCACGGGGCAAGTCTGGCGAACGTGCGGGCCTTCTGCGATTCAGGCTGCGCGAGCCGTCCTGTCGATCAAGCCCTACCTGACCTGCGCCTGCAATCCCCCAGCCGCCATCACAGACCCCACCGCGCGTTCAAACAGCGAAGCAGATTCAAGCGGACGCAAGACGCCGCCGTCGATCGCAGCGAGCATCGCGGCCTTTTGATACACCAGTGGCGGCGCTGTTTCCAGCGTGCTGAACACGAACGCGGAGTGATGGGCGTTGACCGCCGCCAGGCGCACTGCGACGAAACTGCCGTCGATCATGGCTTCGCAGGCGGCGCCGGGACGCGCCTGCGCCAGCCATGCCTTGTCGCTCGATGTGGCGGTGCGCTGCGCCGGCTCGGTGTACAAGGTGGCGCGCACGCCATGCGCGGCGAGCGCCCGCTCGATCTCCGCGCGTGGCAAAGGCGCCGCTGCCGATGCCGTGCCGGTGGCGGCGAACTGGCCGAAGTGGAGTCGCAGCCAGTCCAGGCCCATCGACGGCCCGCCCGGTGCAATCCGGTTGCCCAGCACATCCATGTGGACTGCGACGAGCTGGTCGAGCGCGGCTTGCGATTCCTGCGGTGGCAGGCCGAGCAGTTCGATGCCCTCGCGCACGCGGCGTACCAGGTCGGGCAAGGTGCGCAAGAGGGCGGCGCGGTCGGCGGGCGTGGTCTTCTGCTGCGCGCTCCAGATTAATTCCGGCAGCAGTTCGGCATCGCCGCCGCCGTCGCGCTGGCACAGGATGACATCGATCCAGAATTTGTCGATGAAGCCGGCAATGCGCGGGTCCGGTTTGAGCGGAGAAAGCAAGGCAGCGAGCGCCTTTTGCACGGCCGTGAACTGGGCGCCGCTCGCTTCCGCTGCATCGATGTGATTGACGATCGCGCCATGCGTTGGGTCGGTGCTTCGCATCAGCTCGGACACGAAGCGGTCCAGGTCGCGCTCTGCATCCGAAAAAATCGCCATATCCTGATCGAACCTGTCCAGCACGTGGTCGATCAGCCGGGCCGCTTCGGCGCACATCGCTTCTTCGCCGCTCTGGTGCGCCCGCATGCCGGCGGCCAGGGTGCCGAGACGGTCAAGCAGGCTACGCGCCGGATGCAGGGCGTCATGCAAGGCGAGTGGATCGAGCAGGGCGGCGCGAAGGAAGGGCACATGCAGGCGATGCAGTTGCGTGCGCATGGCGGGCAACAGCAGTTCTTCGTGCAGGATATGGTCGAAGGCGCGTCCGACCAGGTCGATGATCAGGCGATCCGAAGGGTCCGCCTTATCGCCGATCTGTTCGCTCACCGCCAGCGGCCGGGCCTGATCGCCATCCGCGCCGGCGCTCAGCCGCTGGAGCAGCCTGAGCTGAGTTTCGACTGCGGGGCGCCGGGGTGCCGGCGGCTCGGCCGGTGGTCGGTCATCCTCGGCCGCACTGCGGGGCGAGCGCTGCGACTTGCGCTCATCGAGTACTTGCCAGACAAGTTGTTGCAGGGCTTCTATCTGCTGCGGTGGCGCGCCGCCGTGCTGGCCGTTCATGTGCAGGCGCTGGGCGCGATTCATCTCCGACGGTGTCGCCAGCAGGCGGGCATTCATGCCACGCGACTCGAAATTGGCCAGGATTGCGGCATAGTAGTCAGGCAACTGATTCGCCATGGCGCCAGCCATATGATCGAACAAGACCTTCGATACCGTTGTGTCCTTGACCATTTCGCGCATGGTCTCGTACAGCGCACGCGCCGCCAGGTAGGGGCGGAAGGGGTTTTCGCGCTCCAGCACTTTGCTGACGCCATGCAGCGTGGCGATGGTCAGGTTGATGCGTCCGAGACTGAGCTGATCGACGTCGCGCAAGCGCACCACGACCCGATCGAGTTCGACCTGGCGCGTCATGACATTGTCTTCCACCAGGGTCAGTTCATCGGCGCGAAAATTGTGCAGGCCGGCGCGCAAGTCCGTGTGCATGGTTTCAATGGCGCGCTCGAGGTAGACGGTGTACCTGGCCACCATCTTGGCGCGGAACTCGCGGCCCTTGTCACCGATCCAGTGGCGTGCCGCGTTCATGGCAGCATGCTCGGTCGCCGGTGCGCTGCGCACGGCGCTGCTGATCGAGCGGTCCGTCTCCACCAGCATGGTCTGGACCAGCTCGGCAAAGCTGGTCAGAGCCTGTTCCTGGGCAAGGCGGACAAGATGTTTTGTATTCGTAAGCATGCGCGGCTGCGCTCGGCAAAAAATTTATCAAGAATAGCGGGGCCATCATAGCCTACCGCATGGCAAGAACTGTAGTTTTTGAGCACACGTCGCAATTTACAACGTTGCAGGCCGGTATTTGCCGCGCTGGTCAGGGCCATTTTGGCAGGAGGAAGCCATGCGTGGAGTTCGACATGGCGTAGTAAGAAGAAGCGTTTAGCGCAGTTCCTGGATCAGATCGACGAAGGCGCGCAGACCTGCGGGCATCTGCCGCCCCGAGGGATAGTAAAGGGCGAGACTGGCGTAGCTGGGCGTCCAATCCTGCAGCACGCGCATGAGCCGGCCTGAGGCCAGATCGTCGCGCACGTACCACTCGGCCAGATAGGCCAGGCCGATGCCGGCAAGCGCCGCTTCCCGCATGAGGCCCGGATCGTCCAGCGTCAACGGTCCGCTGACGGCGAGGTTGACTGTCTCCCCGTTTCGCGAAAATTCCCAGCGCGACGGCGCACCGCTGGGAAACTTGGTCCGGATGCACGGGTGGCTGGCAAGATCCGCAGGCGAGGACGGGGCCGGGAACTGGGCAAAGTGCGCGGGCGCTCCCACCACGGCCATCGCCACATCCGCGCCGATCGGGATGCGCACCATGTCCTGCGGCACCATGTCACCGCGCCGAATGCCGGCATCAAACCCTTCGGCCGCGATATCGACCATCCGTCCATCGGTGACAATTTCAACGTGCATATCGGGATAGCGGCGCAGGTAGGCCTGGATGAGCGGCGCAAACACCATGCGCGCCGCGCCCAGCGATGCATTCAGGCGCAGCGTGCCCATTGGAGTTTGGCGATGCACGTTGATCCCGTCCATGGCGCCACGGATCTCGGTCAGGGCCGGTGCGATCCGCGCGACAAACTGCGCCCCCGCCTCGGTCAGCGACACACTGCGCGTGGTCCGATGAAACAGGCGAACGCCGAGCCCCGACTCCAGGCCGGCGATGGCGTTGCTGAGTGAAGTCGGCGACATGCCCAGCTCATCGGCGGCCCGGCGGAAGCTGTGCAGCCGGGCGACGGCCAGCGCCGCCTCCAGGGCGACCAGACCAGATTTTTGCATTGTCCTGTTTCTAAATATAGAACATGAAGTGTTATATATTTTATCAGGCCAATCAAACCCGCTTCAACGCCCAATCTCCGCCAAGATCCCCCGCAACTTCTCCATATCCACCGGCTTGGTGAAGTGATGATCGAACCCGGCAGCCAGTGCCTTTCTCTGGTCGTCCTCCTGCCCATACCCGGTAATGGCAATGAGCACCGCGTTGGATGTCGATGGCTGGTCGCGCAGTCGCCCAGCCAGTTCGTGCCCGTCCATCACAGGCAGGCCAATATCGAGCAGGCACACATCCGGCGCTTCGTGGCGCGCTCGGACCAGGGCTTGCCTTGCTTCGTTTTCTGCAATCACTTCATAACCGGATGCCGCGAGGATGGTGCTGAGCATGTCTGCGGCGTCGACATTGTCATCCACAACCAGGATCTTTAATCGATGCTGCGCGCCCGGATCGCTACGGTCAGCATCGGGTGCGAGCGGCCCATCCGCGCCTTGATGAACCTGGGGCAACACGACGGTCACCCTGCTGCCATTGCCGATGCCGCCGCTTGCAGCCGAAACGCTGCCGCCGTGCAGCTCGACAATACTTTTGACCAGCGCCAGGCCCAGGCCCAGGCCGCCGGAAGAACGGTCGGAACTGCGCTCCGCCTGCGCAAAAAGCTCGAAGACATGGTCGAGCAGTCCCGGCGCCATGCCGATGCCGGTGTCGGTAATTTCCAGTTCGACCTGTGCTTGTCGTGCGGTGATTTTGAGCGCGATGCTGCCGCGTTCAGGGGTGTATTTCGCTGCATTGTTGAGCAAATTGGACACGACCTGCACCAGGCGCTTCTGGTCGCCAGACACCAGCGCCGGGTGCGGTGGAATCTGCAAGGTCAGGTCCTGGTGCTTTGAGCCGATCAGCGGTTTGGCCTGCTCGACGGCGTCGGACACGACCTGGCGCATATCGAGGGTCCTGGTTTCGATATCGGCCAGACCGCGCGTGACCCGCGAGACGTCGAGCAGGTCATTGATGAGGTTCGACATGTGCGCGGCCTGCCGGCTGATGATTTCGCTGGTCTTGCGGACCCGCTCTTCATCCTGTCTGACCAGTCTGAGCACTTCCGCACCCGCACTGATGGGGGCGAGGGGATTTCGCAGTTCGTGCGCCAGCATGGCGAGGAATTCGTTCTTGCGGACGTCTTCGGCCTTCAATTTTTCAATCGCCTGCTGGCGCTCGTCGCCGATGGTTTTCAACTCCTGGATGTCGATGCTCACGCCCTGCAGCACCCTGGCGCCACCTTCCTGATGCCACTCGGCCCGCGCGACAAACCAGCGGTAGGAGCCGCCGCGCTCGCGCATCAGCATTTCCATGCGCACCGAGTCGCGCCGGCCGCCGGCATACGCACTGTCGAGCTGTGCCGCGATGGCGTCGCGTTGGTCTGAATGAATAAAGTTGAGCCACTGTGCAAACGAGATCGTGGTGTCGGTGGCCGTGTGACCGAGCAGCGCCAGAAAATTCTGGCAGACGTCCATCTGCGCCGTTTCAGGATGCCAGGTCCAGGTGCCCGCATTGGCGGCTGACAGCACGCGCCTGGTCTCTTCCTTCTCCTTGACGCAGCGCTCGAGCAGTTTATGTTCCGTGAGGTCGAGCGTGATCTTGGAGAAGCCGATGTGCTCGCCATCGTCATTGTGCAAGGACGTCAGCAGCACCCTGGCCCAGAACACGCTGCCATCCTTGCGCTGGCGCCAGCGCTCCTCCCTGAAAAAACCGTTTTTTAATGCTTCCTGCAAATTATGCTCGGCCCATCCCAGCGCCTTGTCGGCGTCGGTGTAGAGCAGCGACAGGTGACTGCCGATGGCGTCTGCCGCGGTGAAGCCCTTGATCTGCTCGGCTGCGCTGTTCCAGCTTTCAATGATCCCCTCGGGATTGAGAAAAAAGACGGCGGCTTCCTTCACCTCTTCGATCATCAGCCGGGTTAATTCAGCCAGCTGATTCGGTGGGAGCGAAGAGACTGCATAAGCTTGGACCATAGTGTTGCGCGCCTTTCGAGCCGAAAGAAGAAGACATCATGTCGCGTGAGATTCCGGGCGAGCCCATCTGATTTGTGACACTGCTTGAACGGAAATGTCAGATTACGAGACAGATGTGTTTATTGCAAATGTGTGCGCGGTAAAACTCGCGCGCTTTGTTGTAGGTGAAATCGCACATGAGCACGGCGTCGCCGTTGTCCGCTTGCGGATAGTTGTTAAAGGTTGGCTGATTCAATTCGGCACTGCTGCGGCGCTTGCATCGGCGCGCTCTCCCGTCCTACATCCCTGCGTTTGACACCGCACAGAGCCCGCAATTCGCCTCCCTATACTTATTGAAAAGGGCTCGGGCACGCCATGCCCGTTCCGCGCGTAACCCAACCACACGAAAACAATATGACCAATATCGCTCAGGACATGCAGGATGCAACAATCAGGCTGGCTTCGGCCAAGTGGAGGACGAAGAGCCAGGCCGGGGAATGGAAATCGAAGGCCGCGGAGGTGATGAAGTCGCCCTACCT
>JBJMVV010000150.1:0-12881 GCA_045810505.1 Massilia sp. | reverse complement strand
GGCAATATTAACCCAAAGGCCCATCATGAACATTTCATCCAGCAAACGCAGTTTCCTCCGCACCGCCACCCTTGGCATGCTGCTCGGCGCGACCGCCCCCGTTGTCGGCGCCGCCGTCAAACCATCCACCCCGGAACGTCCCAAGACCTATGTGCTGGTGCATGGCGCCTGGTACGGCGGCTGGTGCTGGGAGAAAGTGGCGCAGGCCCTGCGCGCCCAGGGCCATACGGTCTCGACCCCGACCTGTCCGGGCCTGGGCGAGCAGGCCCACCTGCTCTCGCGCGACATTTCATTGACCACTTTTATTACCAGCATCACCAACCACATCCTGTACCAGGGCGTCAGCGACGTCATCCTGGTCGGCAGCGGCTTTGCCGGGGTTGTCATCAGCGGCGTGGCCGACCGCATCCCCCACCTCATCAAAAAGCTGGTGTATGTCGATGCCATGGTGCTCAGCAGTGGTCTGTCCGTGTTCGATGCGCAACCGGCCGCCATCACCCGCCAGCGCCAGCAGCAAGTACTCACTGACGGTAAAGGCGTTGCCATTCCTGCGCCGCCGGTCAATGCGTACGGCAAACTCGACAATGAAGCGCTGGCCTGGGTCAGCAAGCGCCTGACCCCGCATCCGGTGGGCACCTATGAAGAAAAACTGGTGCTGGCCAATCCGCTCGGCAACGGCCTACCGCGCATCTATGTCGATTGCACGGCGTCGCCGTTTGCCCCGCTGGTGGAAGTGAAGAAAGAACTACGCGCCCAGGCCGGCTGGACGTGGATGGAACTCGACAGCCACCACGATCCCATGATCACGGATCCGCAGGCGCTGTCGGGCTTGCTGGCGACGGTTTAGGATGCAGCCACTGCCAGCGGCGGCGGCATCAGCGCAGCCTCGCTGGCACTGCCGCGCAGGGTCTTCAGGCAGATCTGCTCGAACACGCGTGCGGCCTTTTCGTGGCCGAACTGCTCCTGCACCAGAGCGCGGGCGCGCTGGGCCAGGCCCTCGCGCAGGCTGGCATCACTGAGCAGCGCCAGCACGGCATCGGCCATGGCCGCCGGCTCATCGCGCTCCAGGTAGTGCACGTCCTGCTGGGCGCCAAGTCCCTCGATCCCGATCGCGGTCGACACCACCGGGCAGCCCATCGCCATGGCCTCGAAGGCCTTGATGCGGGTGCCGCCACCCACCAGCAGGGGAATGACGAAGGCATGCGCCTTGTGCACATAGGTGCGGACATCGTCCACGAAGCCGGTGAACTCGACGTTTTTCTGGGCCAGCGCCAGCGCGCGCAGGGCCGCCGGCGGATTTCTGCCGACAATCTGGAAACGCGCATCGGGCCGGGCGGCAATGACTTTTGGCCACACCTGGCCGAGGAAAAACTGGATACCGTCAATATTGGCAGCCCAGTCCATCGAGCCGGTGAACATCACGGTCGGGGGCGTCTCGGCCGAGACGGCCGGCGGCGCCTGGTAACTGAAGAAATCCAGGTCGACCCCGGTGGGGATCGCGTGCGACTCGGCAATGCCGTAGGACTCCGTAAAGAAACGGGCATCGCGGTCGGACACGGCTACGACGCTGTCAAACGCGCGCAGGGCCTGGTGCTCGAAAGCGCGCATTTTGGCAAACTGGGAAGACCACATCCAGCGCCTGAACGGATCCTTGGCCTGGCTGGCGTGACGGCCAAAAATCTCCGCCTCGACATTGTGAGTAAAACACACGCTTTTGCACTGCAGCAGCGCCGGGCGCAACACGGCCGAGTGCACGAAATCAAACACGATCAGGTCGACATCATCGCGCGCGGCCATGGCAGCAACGGCGGCCAGGCCGGGCCCGGTACGGTCGGCAATGACATTGATCGGCAAATCGGCCGACAGGTCCAGTGCGCGCAGCCATTTGGGACGCGCCGCGGTGGGCTGCCAGGCAACAAACTCGTCACAGACGCCTTCAATTTCCGCCGCCCAGCGGCTTTGCTGCTCGGCAGTTGCCACGCTGAGCAGGGTAATGTGAAAGGCGCCGCCCTTGAGGCCACGCAGGATGTTGGTCGTGCGAATCTTTCCGCCTGCATCGTTGGGAAACAGGAAGACGGGCGAAATAAAAACCAGACGTGGCCGCGCAATGTTCACCAGCAAATACCTTCGTAATCGGCGCCCGCTTCGCGCAACTCGGCGTAGCCGGACAGGTCGACAATGCGGCGGCCATTGGCGCTGGCCACGATGGCGGCGCGCGCTTCGGCGTCGGCGTGGCCGATGACGATGACTTCGGCGCCGTCAAGGGCGTCTTCGGGCGACTCGGCCAGCAGGCGCTCGAGGTGGGGAATCTCGCGCTCGATGAATTCCTTGTTTTTACCGAGCAGGCGGCTGATCTTGACGAAGCGGTCAAAAATGACCAGGTCAAAACCTTTGCCCAGCAGGCGCTCGGCCAGGGCCACCAGGGGAGAATCGCGCATATCGTCCGTGCCAGGTTTGAAGGCCAGGCCGAACAGGGCGACTTTCTTGCGGCCGTCGCGGGCAATCATGTCGTAGGCGCGCTTGATGTGCGCTTCGTTGCTGTCGAGCAGGGCCGCCAGAGTCGGGATCGGCACGTCGAGGTCGCGCGCCATGGTCAGAAACCCTTTGACTTCCTTGGGCAGGCAGGAGCCGCCGAAGGCAAAACCGGGCCGCAGATAGGCGGCGGAAATGTTCAGCTGGGTGTCCTGGCAGAAAATCTTCATCACTTCGCGCCCGTCCAGGTCGCAGGCCTTCAATACCGAGCCAGCCTCGTTGGCGAACACGATTTTCAGGGCGTGGAACACGTTGCACAGGTATTTGACGGACTCGGCAATCTTGGTATTGGTGCGCACAAACGGACCGGGCAGGCCGGCGTACATCTCTTCCATGGCCTTGTAGCCCGCCTCGCCAATGCTGCCGACGACGGTTTGCGGTGGCTGGTGGAAATCCTTGACGGAGCTGCCTTCGCGCAGGAACTCGGGATTGAACACGAGCGCCAGTTTGTCGCCGATTTCACGGCCGGAGCTTTCCAGCAGGATCGGCAGGATGCGGTCTTCGGTCGTGCCGGGCTGCACGGTGCTGCGCAGCACCAGCACGTGGGCGCCTTCCTTCTTGCGCAGCACTTCGCCGATCTGGCGCACGACGGCATCGACCGCGGTCAAATTCGGGGTGTAGTTCGGGTTCGACGGCGTTGCCACGGAAATGAGCGAGACGTCCGAGTTGAGAATCGCATCCTCGACATCGTGGGTAGCGCGCAGCTTGCCTTCGCGGACCGCCTTGGTGATCAACTCGTTGATGCCTTCCTCGACGACGGGCGACTGGCCGTCATTGATCATCTGCACCTTCAAGGGGTTGGTGTCGACGCCGATGACCTCGTGGCCCAGTTCTGGCAGACAACCGCAAGACACCGCGCCCACATAGCCGAGTCCGAAAACAGAAATTCTCACTTGCAAATCCTTCGCTTGATGGGGTGATGACGCACAGCCAACCAGGCCCAAGGGCGCGCGGAAACGGCATGCAATCCTAACATTCTCACAGTATGGCGTTGGCCTTGAGCACGGTCAACGCCAAGCTTGTCAAGGACTTAATCAATTAGTCCTATAGACAACACTTCCTGTAAGAAATTTTAACGCGGACGACCGGTTTGATGTCGCACGTTCCGGCACAGCTTCCGGCGCGCCCAGTGGCTGCGCCCAGCAAACGGTCGGCAGACTCAGTAAGCAATTTATGTACCCATAAGAAATGATCATAAAAATCAACTACTTGGCAGCTTGCGCAGGATCGTCCGCGCCTTTCTGTAAGGTTGGCCGACACCACCTCCCGTTTCAAGCAGACCAAAATGAATCTGCGTATGATTGTTCGATCATCATTTGAGGAGACATCGATGGGTATCAGCAAGGAATGGATTCAACTGGACGCCGCCGACGGCAAGTTCGACGCCTACGTCGTCACGCCCCACCTGCGGCGCGGGCCCGGCATTGTTTTGATCCAGGAAATTTTCGGCGTGAATGAACACATCCGTTCCGTCGCCGAACAGTACGCCCTGGACGGCTACATGGTGATCGTTCCCGACCTGTTCTGGCGCGCCCAGCCGCGCATCGAACTCGACTACGACCAGGCCGGCTGGAAACGGGGCTTTGACATCTACAATAATTTTGACTTCGCCAAGGGCCAGAGCGACATCGCCGCCGCCGTCGCCGCTCTCAAGGCCCGCCCCGGCTACGAAGGCAAAATCGCCTCGGTCGGCTTCTGCCTGGGCGGCCTGCTGTCTTACCACACCATTGCCAACGGCCTGGTCGACGCCGGTGTCTGCTACTACGGCGGCGGCATCGCCAGCGCGCTCGACCGCGCCGCCGACATCAAGGTGCCGACCCTGATGCTGTTTGGCGAGGCCGATGAACATATTCCGCAACCGGCCGTCGAGAAAATCACCGCCGCCTTCCAGGACAATCCCCTGGTGCAAATCCGCAACTACCCCGACGCCCAGCACGGTTTTAACTGTTCCTACCGCGATTCCTACAATATGCGCGCAGCCGTCAAGGCGCACGGCGAGACCCTCGTGTTTCTAAGCGAGAAGTTGTAAAAGCAAGTTGAGACGATAGAGCAAGAATCAGTCGCCGCAGGGCATCCCTCCGCCTGCGCAAGCGGGCAATAATGGTCCACTCGACCATTGAAGGAAAACCCATCATGCGCCCCATGACTTTGCGAAATCGACTGGCCCGGGAATGGACCCGGCCCCTGCTGCTGGTCAGTGCCGTGGCGGCAGCGGGCGGGGCGGGCGCGGCCGGCCCGGACGTGCAGGAATTGCCGAGCGCTTACAGCCACGGTGTGACTGTGCAAAAACTGACGCAGGCCTTTGGCGCGGCCGGGATGACGGTGTTTGCCCGCATCGACCACCAGGCCGCCGCAAAAGAAGTGGGCCTGGCGATGCCGCCCACCACCGTGCTCATCTACGGCAATCCCAAAGGCGGCACCCCGCTGATGCTCGATGCGCCCCTGCTGGCGCTGGACCTGCCCTTGCGGGTGCTGGTGCACGATGATGCGGCCGGCCACACCCTGGTGGCGTTTCACGGGGCGGCCGGGCAGGTCGGCGCTGCCGGTCTGCCAGCCGGGCGCGCCGCGCCCTTGCAGAAGGCTGAAGCGCTGATTGCCGCGACCATCGCGCCGGCGCCCTGAGTGCAGTCCTGCGTTTTGCGCAAACAGGTTGGGGGGTAGTGTCGGCGATAATGGCGGCTTGTCCTTTTCAAGCTAGCCATCTCCATGCCATTTTGCCTTGAAGATCTTGTCACGCAATTCGATGAGGCAACCTACTCGCGGGGCGACAGCTACGCGCGCAGTGGCAAGGTCATCAGCGTGCGCGAAAGTGCGGGGCGGCTTGAAGGCGAAGTCAGCGGCAGCGGCGGGGCTGTCTACCGGCAGAAGATTCGTTTTAAAATGGACGGTGACGAGGTCCGCATCGAGGGCTCGTGCAGCTGTCCGGTATCGCGCAATTGCAAACATGTCGTCGCCACCTTGCTGGTGAACTTGCAGCAGGCCGAGGATGGCATGGAGCAGGGCTTCTCCGCGCTGGCCGAGCAGTGGGCGCAACTCGCTGCGCGAACGGTCGAACATTCCCTGGCCAATGCCGTGCCGCCGCTGCGTTCGGGACCACAGTACCGGCTGGCGTTTTTCCTGGTGCCGCACCCTGACGACGGCGCGCCGCGCCTGCAGCTCTGCTATGCCAGGGTGCGCAAGGACGGCGGCCTGAGCAGCGTGACCTTGCCGCAGAACCCGTCTGCAGTCCTGCTCGCGCCCGAATCGTCGCTCAGCCCGCGCGAGGAAGAAGCCGTGCGCCTGCTGGGGGCGCTCAATCTTGCATCGCGCCTTGAAAATCGCCCCTTGAGCGGACCCATCGGCGCCGCGCTGCTGGACAAGTTGAGCCACGACGGACGCCTGTACTACGCCGCCAGCCGCGCCGCCCAAGTCCGTAATCTCATGCAAGAGATCGTCCAGGGGCCGGCCCGCAAGGCCGAACTCGCCTGGAGCGCTGCGGGCGAAGCGGGAGATCTGCTGCGCTTGCAATGGCGCTTCGACGATGGGGCCATTGCCGACCATGTCTTTGCCACCGAGCCGCCCTACTACCTGGCCAACGGCGTGCTGGGTCAGCTGTTGCTTCCTGCCACGCCGCGCGGCCTGCAGCTGGCGACGCTGTTGAGCATGGTGGAGCAGGCACCGCCGCTGCTGCCCGGTCAGGGCGCCGCCATGGCACAGCGGATGGTCGAACAAGGACTCGACCAGGTCTTGCCCCTGCCGCAGCTGCGCCAGACGCGCCAGCGCGACGACATCGCCGCCGTGCCTTACTTGTTACTGGACAGCCGGGCGACCGCGCCGCCGCCGGTGCGCTGGGGAAGCGGGGCGTCGACCGAGCCCGTCTGGCACGACTACGCTCAGCTATGGTTTGACTATGACGGCCTGCAAGTTGGCCCGGGCAGTCCCGACCAGTTACGCCGTGTTCTCGACGACACCATTGAATTGATCCCGCGCGACCTGGTCTTTGAACAGAACGCGCTGGCCATGTTGACGCAAATGGGTTTCAGGCCGGCCGACAGCCACCCATCGCTGCTGGCGCTGGAAGGTAGCCTGCAATTGGCCTCCTCCAGCGCCTGGGAATTGTTCGCCGCCCGTGACATTGCCGTGCTCGAAGAAGTGGGCTGGGAGATCATTGCGGCGAGCGACTATCGCTACGACCACGACGAAGTGGACGACTGGTACGCCGATCTGGCCGAGGACGCCGAGCCCGGCAATGAGTGGTTCTCGCTGGAGCTTGGCATCGTCGTCGATGGCGAACGCTACGCGCTACTGCCGCTGCTGGTTGACTATCTGCACGGCCTGACCGATGCCCAGGTGTCGGGCGCCGGTGGGCAGTTGGGCGCACACGGTGCCGATCTGTTCGTCGAACTGGACGCTGGGCGGCGCGTGCGCCTACCTTGGCCGCGCCTGCAGCCGCTGTTGGCGATCCTGCGCGAAATGCATTTCAGGGAAGAATACGGCGAGGCTGCGCGCCTGCCCTTTACGTCCGCTGCCCGCTTGGCCGAACTGGAAGCGGCCGCGCAGCTGCCCTGGCTGGGGGGCGAGACCTTGCGCGCCCTGGGCCGAAAACTGCATGATTTCGACGGCATTACCGAAGCGCCCGTGCCGCTCGGCCTGCAGGCGCAACTGCGGCCTTATCAGCGCGCCGGTCTGTCATGGCTGCAATTTCTGCGCGAGCACAATTTTGGCGGCATCCTGGCCGACGACATGGGACTCGGCAAGACCGCACAGACCCTGGCCCACATCCTGCTTGAAAAGGAAGCCGGCCGCCTGGACCGTCCCGCCCTTGTCGTGGCCCCGACCAGCCTGATGGGCAATTGGCAAAGCGAAGCGGCCCGTTTTGCGCCAGGCCTGCGCGTGCTGCTGCTGCACGGCAAGGAGAGAATCGCCCAGTTCGATGCCATTGCGCACGCCGATCTGGTGCTGACCACCTACGCCCTGCTCAGCCGCGACGAGCAGGCGCTGCGCCAGCACCGCTATCATTTGTTGATCCTCGACGAAGCCCAGTATATTAAAAACAGCCGCGCCAAGGCGGCGCAGACGGTATGCCTGCTCGATGCGCGCCACCGCGTGTGCCTGACGGGCACGCCCGTGCAAAATCACCTCGGCGAACTGTGGTCGCAGTTTCACTTCCTGATGCCTGGCCTGCTGGGCAATCTCAGGACGTTTAATGCGGGCATCCGCAAGCCCATCGAGCAGCAGGGCGACAGCACGCGCCAGGCTTTGCTCAATGCGCGCATCAAGCCCTTCATGCTGCGCCGGACCAAGGACAAGGTGGCGACCGAATTGCCGCCGAAGACGGAAATCATGCTGTCCGTGGAATTCGACTCGGCGCAGCGCGATCTGTACGAGACGGTGCGGGTGGCGATGGACCAGAAGGTGCGACAGGAAATCGACCGCCGCGGCCTGTCCCGCAGCCATATCGTGATCCTCGACGCCCTGTTAAAACTGCGCCAGGTCTGCTGCGATCCCCGCTTGCTCAAAAAGCCCGTCAGCACGGCGGGCTCGGCCAAAATGGACACCCTGCTCGAACTGCTCGACACCCTGCTCAGCGAAGGCCGCAAAATACTGATCTTTTCTCAGTTCACCAGCATGCTGGCCCTGATCGGCGACGCCCTGCGCGCACGGGCCGTCGATTACGCCCTGTTGCAGGGCGACACCGTCGACCGCGCTGACGCCATCGCCACTTTTCAGGGCGGCCAGGTCAGCGTTTTCCTGATCAGCCTGAAAGCAGGCGGCGTCGGCCTGAACCTGACGGCAGCGGACACCGTCATTCACTACGATCCCTGGTGGAACCCCGCCAGCGAAAACCAGGCCACCGACCGCGCCTGGCGCATCGGTCAGACGCAACCCGTGTTTGTGTATAAGCTGATTGCGCAGGGCACGGTGGAAGAAAAAATCCAGGCCATGCAAAAGAAGAAGGGGGATCTGGCCAAGGCCGTACTCGATGCGGAAGGGGGCCTGGCCGGCGGCATGGACGCGCGCGATCTTCAGGCGATTTTTGCTCAATAGGGCTGGGATTGTCCTGCGCCACACCGCCTCTGCCCGGCCAACACTGACGATCTGGCAATTCCGCGCTATCCTGTGCAGCGCACGGCCCCGGCGCCGCTTGCGCTCACACAATCAACAAGAAAGCATCCAATGAAACAACTGCTCTCCTGCAGCACCCTTGCCGTCCTGCTGGCATTGTCCCTCACCGCCTGCGAGCGCGCCAAAGCGCCGGCAGCGGACACAGCACCCGCTCCAGCCACCGCCACCGCCGGCGCCACCGCCAGCGTACCTTTCCAGAAAATTGACACCGTCGCCGGCACCGGCAAGGACGCCACCGCCGGCGCCACCGCCGTGGTCCATTACACGGGCTGGCTGTTCGACCCGACCGCACCCAGCCAGCATGGCGCGCAGTTCGATTCCTCGCGCGGGCGCGAACCGTTCAGTTTCCCCCTGGGCGGCGGCCAGGTCATCAAGGGCTGGGACGAGGGCGTGCAAGGCATGAAAGTGGGCGGCAAGCGCACTTTGATCATTCCGGCCAGCATGGGCTACGGCGAGGGCGGCGCAGGACCGATTCCGCCCAACGCCAATTTGATTTTCGACGTCGAATTGCTCGACGTGCGCTAAGCATTGTCGGCGGCGACACGGTTTGCGTCCGTTTTCCCATGCAAGAAAACGAGGACCAACTAGTTGCCATGTCAACAACCATTGAAAAACGACTGCCTGGGGCGGTCGTTTTTTTTCGCCAATTTTTTCCTGCGAGGGCGGTTTTTTGAGGGAAAAACAGGCCAGAATAGGACAGACACAGGGGGCCAATCATTTCATCAATGCAACAATTATCCTGCCCGAATAAAATTCAATAAATCGTTTATTTCGTTAATATGATTTATACGGTTTATTTCGTTTATCTGATTAAAAATCAGGCATTTTTGTGATCTGAAAAATCCCTGGTTTCGCGCCAAAAAACGTCTCAAATCGCCCTAAAAACCCCTTATGCCAGCTGCATCGTGTCCGCATACACCAGGCGCGTCTGCGTCTTGCCGCCGCTGGTATCGACCGGATAGGTCTCGAACTCCTCAATCAGCAGCCGGAACGGGCGCGCACCGCGCGGGGCGGGCAAGATCATCGAAGCGGTCCACAAGGTATCCGGGCCGGCGCCAACGGCAGCGCGCAGCGGCGTCACCGACACGGGCACCCAGGCCAGTTCGCCCTCCGCGTCGGCGGGCTGGGTCTGCACCGTCGCCCGCACCGAGGCGGCGCCGGGGCCCGCATAGGTCAAGCCCGTCACTGCCAGTTCAAACCGGGTGAGGTCCAACGGGTCAAACGCGATACTGGCCGAGCGGTCCTGCATCAGCTGGGCAAATTCGGCCAGCACGACGCGCGACAGGTGGGCATCCGGCACGGAATTGGGCTGGTAGCGTGCCAGCGCCAGCCGAATGAGCAGGCGTCTGGCAGTTGGGGCGCGTACTGCAGGCGCACGCCGCGGAGGCGGCCATCACGTATCTCTCAACGTCGTCGGGCGCACCAATTTTAAAACGCAGCGGCACCGCGTCGACCAGTTAGAGCACGGAAAGATCGGCTGAGATCGCGATATATAAGGTTGTCTGGTCGTCGATTTTGCCGGGTCAAGCATGCCGCGGACGCAATAGCAGCCCATCGCCCAAAGTGACTTGGTGACGCCACCGATCACGGCGGCAAAGTCATCGCTGCCTCGTCAACAATGCGATTTGACGGCCTTTTTTGGCAAGGAAGGCGATGCGGTAACGTGCCCACAACACCCGAGCGTGAAGCCAAATGTGATCGAGGAAGGCGACGTGTTGATCACTGATGACGGACTGCCGCTCGCTCGGCACGGGCATCGTGCTACTCGCGGGTGTCACCTTATTTCCAGCTTGGTACAGGTGATAACTACCGGGCGGCTTCCCTGTGACGTGGAGCCAGCATAGGATCATCCCTTAGCCTGCCCGGGTCAATGACAAAACCCTCTCCCGGCGTCGCGATTTTCAATTGCGGCGCAAGCCTACTCAAGCTTCGTCATCAATTCGTTAAATACTCACTCGACGGTAACGGACTTCGCCAAATTCCGCGGCTTGTCCACATCTGTCCCCCGCGCCAGCGCCGTGTGATAAGCCAGCAATTGCAGCGCGGCGACGTGCAGGATCGGGGAGAGCAGGCCGTAGTGTTCCGGCAGGCGGATCACGTGGACGCCGTCGCCGGAGGTGATGCGAGAATCGACGTCGGCGAAAACGTAGAGCTGGCCGCCTCTAGCGCGGACTTCCTGCATGTTCGATTTCAGCTTTTCCAGCAGGGCGTCGTTGGGGGCGATGGTGACGACGGGCATTTCCTCGGTCACCAGGGCCAGCGGGCCGTGCTTCAGTTCGCCGGCGGGGTAGGCTTCGGCGTGGATGTAGCTGATTTCCTTCAGCTTTAATGCGCCTTCCAGGGCGATCGGGTAGTGGATGCCACGGCCAAGGAAGAGGGCGTTTTCTTTGCGGGCGAAATCTTCAGCCCACGCCATGATTTGCGGTTCCAGCGCCAGCACGGCGGACAGGGCGACGGGCAGGTGGCGCATCTGTTTCAGGTGCGCCGCTTCATCGTCTTCGCTCAAGCGCCCGTTGACCTTGGCGAGGGTGAGCGTCAGCAGGAACAGGGCAGCCAGCTGGGTGGTAAATGCCTTGGTGGAGGCGACGCCCACTTCGACGCCGGCGCGGGTGATGTAGGCGAGGGCACATTCGCGCACCATCGCGCTGGTGGCGACGTTGCAGATCGTCAGGGTGTGGCGCATGCCCAGGCCGCGCGCATGTTTTAAGGCGGCCAGGGTGTCGGCCGTTTCGCCGGATTGCGAAATGGTGACGACCAGGGTTTTGGGATCGGGGACGCTGTCGCGATAACGGTATTCGCTGGCGATTTCGACCGCGACAGGGACTTTGGCGACCGATTCGATCCAGTACTTGGCGGTCAGGCCCGAGTAATAGCTGGTGCCGCAGGCGAGGATGAGGACGCGGTCGATTTCCTTGAACACCAGTTCGGCGTTGTCGCCGAACAGGGCGGGGGTGATGCCGGTGACGCCTTCGAGGGTGTCGCCGATGACGCGTGGCTGCTCGAAGATTTCCTTTTGCATGTAGTGGCGGTAAGGACCCAGTTCGGCGGCGCCGGTGTGGGCGTGCACCGTCTTGACTTCGCGGTTGGCGGGACGGCCGTCGCTATCGACGATCCAGTAGCGGCCCAGTTGCAGGTCGACCACGTCGCCCTCTTCCAGGTAGACGATCTGGTCGGTGGTGCCGGCCAGCGCCATGGCGTCGGAAGCGACAAAATTTTCGCCCTGTCCCACGCCCAGGATCAGGGGCGAGCCCTGGCGGGCGGCGACGACGCGGTGCGGCTCTTCGCGGCAGAACACGGCGATGGCGTAGGCGCCGTGCAGGCGCTTGACAGCTTGCTGGACGGTGTCGAACAGGTCGCCGTTGTACATCTGGTCAACCAGGTGGGCGATCACTTCCGTGTCGGTCTGGCTTTGAAATACATAGCCCTGGGCCGTCAGTTCGGCGCGCAGTTCGTCGTGGTTTTCAATGATGCCGTTGTGGACCAGGGCAATGCGGGCCATGTCTTCGCTAGGCGAGAAATGGGGGTGGGCGTTGTGCGTGGCGGGCGCACCGTGGGTGGCCCAGCGGGTGTGGGCGATGCCCGTGAAACCCTCCAGGCCGATGTCGGCCATCTGCGCTTCCAGTTCGGCCACGCGGGTGGTGCTGCGCGAGCGCTGCAGGCGGCCGTCGACGTGCAGGGCGACGCCGCAGGAATCGTAACCGCGGTATTCAAGCCGTTTCAGACCCTCGATCAGGATCGGGGTGATGTTTCTTTGGGCGACCGCGCCGACGATTCCGCACATAACATTGCCTCATGGGTTCATTATTAAGAAGTGTATCCTAGGTGAAAGTCGATGAAATATGCTATCGAATTACTTTACTATTTGAAAGAATATTTCATGACCTGTTGTCGGTGAAATATAATTTCATTTTATTCGCAATATTTTTCAGAACCGTGAGGTAGCGCATGGCGCAGGCTGATTTCGACGAGCTGGATCGTCGTATTTTGAACACATTGCAGAACAATGCGGCGCTCACCAATGCGGAATTGGCCGAGCAGGTCCACGTTTCGCCGCCCACCTGCCTGCGCCGCGTCAAGCACTTGACGGATTCCGGGGTGATCACGCGCCAGGTGGCGCTGGTTGATCCTGCCAGGGTGGGCGCGCAGTTGTGCGCCATCGTGGAAATCGCGCTGGACGTCAATGCGGTGGAAAAGATGGAAGCGTTCGAGGCCCTGGTGGCGAGCGAGGCGGCCGTGCTGCAATG
>JBJMVV010000149.1:0-7572 GCA_045810505.1 Massilia sp. | reverse complement strand
GGTGGACGAGTTCATCAGGCTGGCCGATGGGGCCTTGTACCGGTCCAAGCAGGATGGACGGGGGCGCTATTCGGTGCACTGGGTGAGGGCCGATCAAGCGCCGGCCTAGCGGCGCCGGGTTCGCGGCCGATCGCGCTGGCAATCCACAGCAACAGTGCAAGCTTGGCCGTCGCAATGACGACCAGCAGGACGACGCGCCGCCCTCTCACCTCAATGCCGCCGCTGCTCCCGCGGCGCCGTGATGACCCGCTCCGCCAGTTCCGGGTCGATGCCGCGCAGGAGCAGGAATTTGCGGGCGACGTCGTCGCCGAAAGCGAGCTTCATGGCGATCGCTTCATCGACCTGTTTGGCCGTGTCGGTATCGGTGCGGGGCAGGAAGTCGTTCATGGAATTCTCCCAAAGATGCATTTATATCATGATTAGCTGCCGCAGCCACGCCGCGCTCGTTTCAATGCGGCACGCGTTACGGCCTCAGCGTGCGGGGCTTGCGCCCACCTGCCGGAAGCCCCGCTGCGCCCGTTCCGGCAAGGCCGACACCGTGTCTTTCCTGGCCCGTTCCAGCACCACGTGCTGGAACGGGGTGCCGCCCGAGACGCCCAGCGCATCGAACAGTTCCATCGCCTCGAACAGCACCGCCTGCTGGGTGTCCATGAAGGTGGCGTAATTGGGCGTCAGCACGAAATACACCAGCTCGAATTCAAGCGCATCCTGCCCCACCCGTTTCAGGTGGACCCGGTCGACCTGCACGTCCTGCTTGGCGCTGATGATGGCGTGCAGGCGCTCGGGCAACTGGCGCGCCAGCGCGGCCGGTGTAGCCGGATCGGCCATCAGCGAAAACTGCACGCGGCGCCGGCTCATGCGCTTGTAGTTGCGCACCGTTTGCTTGAGCAGTTCGGCGTTGCCGATGACGATCTGCTCGCCGCTGTCGGCGCGGATGCGGGTGGTTTTCAGGCCCACGTGCTCGACCTGTCCGGAAAAACCCGCCACGTTGATGGCGTCGCCTACCTCGAAAGGCTTGTCGACGGCAATCGAGAGTGAAGCGAACAGGTCGCCCAGGATGTTCTGCACGGCCAGCGCGACGGCGATGCCGCCGATGCCCAGGCTGGCGACAAAGGCCGACACATTGATGCCCAGGTTCGACAGCATGGCCAGGCCGAACATCACCCACAGCATGGTCTTGACGGCCCAGGTCACCAGGGTGTGCGCCACCGTGGCGGGCGCATCGGGCGATTCGCTGTGGCGGCGGAAATACTGGCGCGACAGCACGCTGATGGCGCGGTCCAGGTACAGCGCCAGTTGCACGCCGAGCGCGATGAACCACAGGTGGCGCAGGCGCTCGTCCCACTTGGGATCGAGGTCGAGCACGGTCAGGCCGATCAGCAGGGCCGTAATTAGCACGGCGAAATTGCTGGTGCGCGCCAGGGTGGCCTTGAGCAGTTCAGCGGCGGGCTTGTCGGCGCGGCCGTTCTGGCTCAACTTGTCGAGGTGGCGGCGGAACAGCAGCACCAGGCCGTGAATCACGAGGAAACTGATGACCGCGACGCACAGGGCCAGGATCCAGTTGCTGGTGTCGATGCCGCGGAAGGGTTCGATGAGTTTTTCTAACGCCAAAATGTGCTCCTTTTAAACCGGAGCGGCGCGCGGGAGGCCGCCGCTCAAGCTTTAGCCTAACCGCTGTGAGCGTTTGGCGCAGAGCTATTCCGCGTGGCAATTCAGGCTGAGTCGGCTCAACAGTCGCTGGCGTAGAGATGGATCAGTTCGCCCTCATCCTCGAATTCCTTCTCGAACCGCAGCCCCAGTTTCACCAGCACCCGCACCGAAGCGTGGTTGGCGGGATCGACCTGGCCGACGATGCGCTGCAAGCCGTGCTCGCGCCGCCCCGCCGCCATCAGCACGCTGGCGCTCTCGGTGGCGTAGCCCTTGCCCCAGCAATCCGGCAGGAAGCGGTAGCCGATGTCCACTTCGCCCAGATGGGCCACGAACTTCAGGCCCGAGAAGCCGACCAGGCGGCCGCTGGCGCGCTCGATGCAGGCCATGCGCCCGAAGCCGTGGGCGGCGTAATCGTGCAGTGGGCGGCTGCGCAGCACCTCGCGTGCGCCTTCGATGGTGGTGGTGGGCGTCTCGCCCGTGTAACGCACGATTTCCGGCAAGGCGATCAGCGGCAGCCAGGCCTCGGCGTCGTCGATGGTGAAGGGGCGCAGCAGCAGGCGCGGCGTCTCGATGGCCGCGATGGCTGGTGGCTTCATGGCTCGAGTGCGCGGACGCGCTCGCTCTGCGCCGTCACGGCCGCCAGCGCGGCGCCCACGGCCGCATCGACGCGGGCCGGTTCGAGCCGGGTCTCGGCCATGGCGGCAAAGCGGGCCGCGGCGTTTTCCAGGCCCAGGGTGATGCAGCCGGCGTGCAGCTTTTCAATCCGGGCGCGCGCTTCGCCAGTGCCGCTGCCGCTGCGCAGCAGCGCGCCCAGTTCGGCGGCGCTGGTTTCAAGCTGCTGGGCAAAGCCGGCCAGGTAGGCCAGCAGGCGGTCTCGGTCGATCCCGAGGCGGCTCATGGTGGCGCGGGCGTTTTCGCCGTCGGGCGTTGCGTGCGGGGTCAGGCCGGCCAGCTGGGCCAGCACCAGGTCGCGCTCGAAGGGTTTGACGATGTAGCCGCCGGCGCCCATGCTGCTGGCCTGGGCCATGGTGGCGTGGTCGCTCGCCGACGAGGCCAGCACGAAGCGCATCGCCGCCAGCGCGGGCTCGCGCTTGATCCGCTCCAGCAGCTCCATGCCGGACAGGCGCGGCATGCGCAGGTCGCAAAAACAGATCGCCGGCAGCAGGCCGTCCTGCAGCTGGCGCCAGGCGTCCTCGCCATCTTCGGCCTCGTAAATTTCATAGGCCCCGCAGCTGTCGACCAGGTGCATCAGCACCATGCGCGAGACGACGTCATCGTCGACCACCAGAACCTTCATGACAGCCTCTTCAATATATTTCAACCTTTACGTAAATATAACAAGAATCTGCCTGCTTATGCCGATCGCGTACGGTCAAATTGATCGAGCATGTGGCCCAGCCGCGCCAGCGTGGCGTCGAGCAGGGCCCATTGCTGGCGGTCGGCCGCCACTTCCAGTTCGCCTGCCAGCACCTGCAGTTCGAGCGCGCCCAGGTAGGCGGCGCTGCCCTTTAGCCCGTGCAGCACGCGGGCGGCGCTGTCATGATCGCGCGCCGCCATCGCCTGCGCCAGTTCGGCGCGCCGGCCCGGCAGGTCGGCCGCAAACACCGCCAGCAGCTTTTCCTTCAATGCCGCGTCGCGCCGCGCGGCGTTGTTGGCAGACGACAGCGGCGTCGCGCCGAGCGTGTCGCCCGCCGTGCTGACGCCGAACATGGCGTCCAGTTCCGCGATCGCGGGCGCGTACGGCGCGCTGGAGAAGGCTTGCGGCAGCATGGGCGCGAGCGGCAGGCCGCGCGCGCGCTGGCGTTCGATGGCGCGCGACAGTTGCGCGTGAAGGGCGCCTTCGTCGATCGGCTTGGTGAGGAAGTCGTCCATGCCGGCGGCCAGGTAGCGGGCGCGGTCTTCGTCGCTGGCGTTGGCGGTGAGCGCAATGATCATCAACTCGCGGTCCAGCACGGGCGCGCTGGCCGGCCCGCCGGCGCGGATCATGCGGGTGGCCGAGGCCCCATCGAGTTCAGGCATGCGTCCGTCCATCAGGATCAGGTCATAGCGCACGCGCGCGCAGGCGGCCAGCGCCAGCAGGCCGTTTTCGGCGATGTCGACCTGGTGGCCCAGGTCCTCGAGCATCATGCGGATGATGATCTGGTTGGTGGGGAAATCCTCCGCGCACAGCACGCGCAGGCGATGGCTGTGGCGCTCGCGCGGCGCCACCGGCTGTTCAACGGGCGCGACGCCATCTTCCAGCGGCAGCACGAAACTGAAGCGGCTGCCCCTGCCCTCTTCGCTGTGCAGGGTGATTTCACCGCCCATCAATTCGACCAGCTGGCGGCAGATCGCCAGTCCCAGTCCCGTGCCGCCATAGCGCCGCGTGGTGGTGCTGTCGGCCTGCTCGAACTTCTGGAACAGGCGCCCCTGCGCTTCCGGTGCGATGCCGATGCCGGTGTCTTCCACCGTGAAGCGCACCAGGTTGACGCCAGCCCGGGGCGATGCGTCCAGCTTTTCCACCCGCACGAACACGCCGCCCGTGTGGGTGAATTTAAAGGCGTTGCCGACCAGGTTGACCAGCACCTGGCGCAGCCGCGCCGGGTCGCCCACCACGTAGCGCGGCAGATCGGGCGCCAGCGCGATGTCGAAGCTGACGCTGTGCGCCGCCGCCTGCTCCTCGAACAGGGCGCCCACCGTTTCCAGCGTCGCCGAGAGGGCAAAGTCGATGCTCTCGACGGCCAGTTTGCCGGCCTCGATTTTTGAAAAATCGAGCAGGTCGTTGATGATCGCCAGCAGCACGCGGGCGTTGGCCTGGCCCCGCTCGATCTGCTCGCGTGTGCCCGTCTGCAGGCGCGCGTCACGCAGGGCGAAGCCGAGCATGCCGATCACGCCGGCCAGCGGGGTGCGCATCTCGTGGCTCATATTGGCGAGAAATTCCGACTTCTGGCGGGTGGCGTCTTCGGCGCGCTGCTTGGCCAGGCGCAGGCGCTCGTCGTTTTCCTGCAGCGAGCGATTGGCCATCGCCAGTTCGTCCGTGTTCAGGCGCACCTGCTTTTCCATTTCTTCCAGCTGGCGGTAGGCGCGCGCATTGTCGAGCGCCACCGCGGCGTGGGCGGCCAGGGTCTGCAGCATGTCCAGGTGCACGCGGCGGTAGGCATTCTTCTCCACGCTCTGCACGCACAGCACGCCCATCACGCGGTCCTTCACCATCAGCGGCACATACATGGTCGACTGGGTCGAGGAACCGGGACTGCCATCGATGCGGCGCATGCCCGCCAGGTGGTCGTCCTCAAGCACGCCGAAGTACGAGGGGTACTCGGCGGCGCGGTCATTGATGAAGACCTCGCGCTTGTTGGTCAGGCACCATACCGCCAGCTGGTTAGGGATGCGGGTCGAGCGGCGGTAGCGGGGCGAGCGCACGCCCTGGTCGATCGCGAACGGAAAATCGATTTCCTCACGCTCGGGATGGTAGATGCCGATGCCGAAAATGCGCGCGTCCATCAGGTGGTGCACATGGCGGTAGATGGTGGCCATGATGGTTTCCATGTCCAGCGTGGCGGTCATCTCGCGGCCGATCTCGGACAGGATCGAGATGTTGCGGTGCGCCAGCTCGACGTTTTCCTTCTGCTGCTGCAGTTCGGCCTTCTGGCGCTCGGCGTCAAGCTGGCGCTGCTCGGCGCCGGCCCGCTGCGTCTCGGCTTCGCGGCGGCGCGTATCGAGTTCGAGCTTCTGGCGCTCCAGCAGGTGGTTTTGCTGGCCGATTTCGGCGGTGCGCTCGCGCACCTGCTGCTCGAGCAAGGCCTTCTGGCGGCGCAGGCCGCGCATGCGGAAGCGGAACGCCAGGTAGCTCGCGCCCAGCGCCAGCAGCACGAACAGGGTGCGGCACCACCAGGTCTTCCACCACGGCGGCAGGATCACGATGTTCAATGTCGCGCCCTGGGGGCTCCAGATGCCGTCCTTGTTGGCCGCCTTGACGCGGAAGGTATAGCTGCCGGGATCAAGGTTGGTGTAGGTGGCGAAGCGCTTGCTGGCGTCGGTGTTGACCCAGGCCTCGTCAAAGCCCACCAGCTGGTAAGCGAAGCGGTTGCGCTGGGGCGCAGCGTAGTGCAGCGCCGAGAACTCCAGTGAAAACACCGAGTCGGCGGCGTCAAGCACGATCTCGCCGGCGTGTTCGACCGGGACCTTCAGGAGGCCCGGGTGAATCTGCGCCACCGGCTTGTTAAACACCTGGAAGCCCGTGATGATGGCGCGCGGCGCCAGCAGGTTGTCGGTGATGGCGCGCGGATTGAACGCCGTGATGCCGTTGAAGCCGCCGAAGTACAGGGTGCCGTCGCGGCCCTTGTAGGCGGCGCCGTCAAAATACGCCCCTTCGATGGTGCCGTCGCCCGCGTTGTAGGTGCGCCAGCGGTTGGTCGAGGGCGAAAAGCGCGACAGGCCGGTGCTGGAGCTGACCCAGATATTGCCAAGGTCGTCCTCCAGCATGGCGGCCACGGCGTCGTCGGCCAGGCCATCGGCGGTGGTGTAGCGGCGAAAGCTGATGGCGCCATCGGGCGCCACGATCATCTTGTTGATGCCCACCGCGGTGCCGATCCAGATATCGCCCCGGTGATCCTGCAGCAGGTGGTGCACCTCGTCGTGGCTGATGGTGTTGCGGTCGCGCGGATCGTGGCGGAAATGGCGGAATTTGCCAGTGTCGCGGTCAAACAGGTCGAGGCCATCGAAGGTGCCGATCCACAGCCTGCCCTGGCGGTCTTCCAGCATCGGGCGCACGATGTTGTCGGCCAGGCTGGCCGGATCGGCCGGGTCGTGGCGGTAGGTCTTGATGGCGCGGGTGGCCAGGTCGAGCCGGTGCAGCCCGCCCCGGCTGGCGATCCACAGGTGTTCATCGGCGTCGGCGATCATGGCGCGCACGTATTCGCCATCCGGGTTGCCGCCGGCGAGCATCTGGCGCTGGAAGCGGTTGGTGGCCGGATCGAAGCTGGTGATGCCGGCGCGTCCGCCCGTCCACACCACGCCATGGCGGTCACGCGCAATCGCATTGATGGCCCCTTCGGCCAGGCTGGCGGGATTGCCCGGCTGGTGGCGCAGCACGCTGGCGCCGCCGGTGACGGGGTCGTAGCGGTTCAGGCCATCGTTGGTGGCCAGCCAGAGCTTGCCGGCGCCGTCGTCGATGATGGCGCGCACCTTGTTGTCTGAAATCGAAGGGCTGCCCTCGGCCTTGACGATGCGGGTAAAGCCGCCGCTGCCCAGGTCCACCCGCGACACGCCCGCGTACCAGGTGCCGATCCAGAAGGTGCCGACCCGGTCGCGGTAGATCGAGGAGACGAAATTGTCGGCCAGGCTGTGGCTGTCGGCCGGCTGGTTGCGGTGGTTGGCGAAGCGCCTCTGCTGGGGCATCCAGCGGAACAGGCCATCGTCGTGGGTGCCGGCCCAGATGGTGGTGTCGGCGTCCTGGAACAGCACCGTGATCGCCCCGCTGGTGATGGCCTCCCCCGCGCCGAGGCGCCGCCGCCCCGCGGGACCGGCCGCCAGCTTCCAGTTTTCCAGTCCCGCCAGGGTGCCGATCCACAGGGTGTTGGTGGCGTCGACCAGCAGGGCCTGGACGTTATTGAGCTTGGCGTCGACCTCTGGCAAGGCATGGTGCGTAAAACCAGTGGCGCCAGGGGCCAGGCTGTCCAGGCCCGCGCTGGTGCCGATCCACAGGCGGCCGTTGGCGTCAAAGGCGAGCGAACTGATATCGTCGGCCGCCAGGCTGTCCGGATTGCCGGCCACCCTGTGCCACACGGTGAACCGCCCGCTGGCCTTGTCGAAGTGCTGCAGGCCGTCGGCGGTGGCCACCCACAGGCCATCCTTGCCGTCGTCGAGCAGGGCGTGCACGTGGCGGTTGCCGCTGCCCCGCTTGACGACTTCGCCCGGCTGGAAGTGGGTGAAGCGGCCCGT
>JBJMVV010000148.1:0-13794 GCA_045810505.1 Massilia sp. | reverse complement strand
TGCGGAAGATGGCGAGCAGTTGCTGTGACCAGCGCCGGATGCGCGCGTTGCGCCTGGCCAGCGGCAGGAAAGGAAACAGCAGGCCGCATTGGGCCAGGCCCGAGAGGATGTGCAGGCCGACCCGCAACAGGCGCAGCGTGAGGACAAGCCGATCAGGCGCGCGCATGACGGCCTCCTACGATCGCCAGCAACACGATGCCGCCCAGCCCGAACAGGGTGGCGGCGGCCGACGCGCCCAGCCACAGGGCCAGTCCGTACATGGCAAGAAAGCCCAGCGACAGGCCGTTTTCCAGGCAGTTCTGCACGGCTACCGACATGCCCGCGCCCACCAGCGCCGCGCCGCGCGCCTGCAGGGTGGCGTTCATCGGCACCAGCAGGGCCCCGGCCAGCACGCCGCCTGCGGCCAGCAAGCCTGCTGCGGCCCAGACATTGGAAAAAAACGGCAGCAGCACGATAGCGATGCCCAGCGCCGCCGCGAGCAGGGCAGCACGGGACCCCGTCGGCGCCTTGCCGGCGCTGCCCGCCAGCACCGCGCCGGCCACCATGCCAATCGCCAGCGCGCCGGGCAGCAGGGCCGCCCCGGCCAGCGACAAGCCAAGATGATTGCGCGCCCAGTCGATCAGCACGAACTGCAGCACGGCCGCCGCGGCCCAGAACAGGCTGGTGAGCATCAGGGCGTGGCGCGCCTGGGCGTCCCGCAGCAGGCACGATGCAGCGGAAGTGAACCCCATCGGCAGCAGGTCTTGCGAGCGTGCGGACACAGTGATGCTGCCCACGCTGCACAGAGCCGCCAGCGCATACACGCCAGCCAACACCACGCAGGAGGCCTGCAGGTAAGGCCGCGCCACGAGAACGCTGCCCAGCGCCGTGCCGGCCAGGATGGCGACGATGGTGACGATTTCCATGGCGGCGTTGGCGCGCAGCAGCGAGGGTCCGCTCGCCAATTCCGGCAGGATGCCGTAGCGGGCGGGGGCGTAGGCGGAGGCGCCCAGGCCGACCGCTGCAAACACCAGCAAAGGATGGGCGCCGGCCAGCAGGGCCAGCGCGCCCACCAGTTTCAAGAGGTTCACCAGGCCCATCAGGCTGCCCTTGCGGACCCGTTCGGCCAGCAGGCCCGCCAGCGGCGCCAGCAGCACGTAGGCGGCATAAAAGGCGACCCGCAGGGCCGGCGTGGCCCAGCCCGGCGCCTGGCGCTGTTCCAGCAGGGCGATGGCGACAATCAGCAGGGCGTTGTCGGCCAGCGCCGTGCACAGTTGCGCGGCCAGCACGGCGGGCAGTACGCGCGCCGGCGCCGTAGTGGGCATGGGCACGGGCACGGACATCGGGGCAGCCAGCGTGTTCACGGCAGCAGGAACTGGGCGCGGTAGCGGGGCGACAGTTCCTGCAGGCGCATCATGATGGGCAGGTCGGCCGTGTGAAAGGCGCTGTCGTAGGCGGGCGCGCCCAGCACGCGGGCGCCGCCGCGCAGATAGCCCTTGATGAGGGGCGGCATGGCGCGCAGGCTGACGGGCGTGGCGACCGGCATGGCCGCCGGCGGCAAGGAAGTGCGCGGCGTGACCAGCCATTCAGGCGCGACCAGGTGGGTCGTGCGCAGGGTCTGCCACAGCGCGTGCGCAAAGCCGCCGCCATCGAGCAGGCCCACGCTGGCGCAGCCGACCATGGTTTCCAGTTCGCGCCGCACCATGAACTGGCCCAGCGCGCTCCACAGCGCCAGGATCACGCCGCCGGAACGCCAGGCCGGCGCCACGCAGGCGCGGCCCAGTTCGATCATGCGGGGCCGCAGCGGCGCCAGCGGGGCCAGGTCGAATTCCTGCTCCGCGTACAGGCCGCCGGCCCGCCGCGCCGCAGCAGGCGGCAGCACGCGGTAGGTGCCGACCAGTTCCGGCGCCTGGCGGCCCGTGCCGTCGCAAGCCCATACCAGCAGGTGCTCGCAGAAGGCATCAAAACGGTCGATGTCGCGCTCGGCGGCCACTGCAGCGGGTGACAGGCGGGCGCCCAGTTCACCCGCAAACACCCGGTAGCGCAGCGACTGGGCGGCGTGCAGGTCCGCTTCGCTGTCGGCCCAGCCCGTTTCAAAATGCCAGTCCGGGGCGATAGCCAGGCTGTTGCTGCGGGTCGGCGCGGTGACGGGAGCAAGTTTCATGGCGTCCTCAATTGGAAGGGGGATAGGCGTCGAGCAGCCGGTTCTGGCGCCAGTTCAGGCGCATCAGGGTCAACAGGCTGGTGCGGGCTGCGCCGCGGCGCAGGTTGGCGGCGCCGATTTCAAACAGCAGGCGCTGCTTGGCGAAGACCTGGGCCAGGCCGGCGAACAGGCCAGTCGCCGGGTCCCAGGCTTCGATGGCCTCCGCCCCGGCGCCGTTGACTTCCATGATGCAAAAGTCCATCCCCTGGCGCAGCGCCTCCTCGGTGCCGAAGCGCACGTCGAAGCGGCCGAAGTGGAACTCGCCCATGTCGCGTGCGATGGCGTCGATGGCCGCCGTCAGCGCTGGCGTGATCAGGCTTTCTCCATTCAGATACAGCCCGCCGACCCGGGTCGAGCCGATGGTGGCAAGGCGCACTGCTTCGCCGGCGGCGGGGACGCGTGCATGGTCGACGCTGCTGCTGTGTTTAGCGCTCGCCAGCAGCCGCCCCAGCCGCGCATCGTTGCGCATCAGTTCGCCGATGCTGCTGCGGCCGTCGCCGATGACCCTGGGATACTCGCGCAGGGCCAGGCCGATCAGGCGGCCCATGCCGGTGTCGGGATCGCGCGCGTAAAAAATGCCCGCTTCCCCGTCGTGCTCCAGGTAGCGCTGCAGCACCATGGTTTCATCCAGGGGAAAGGCGGCGGCGTAGGCGCGCAACTGGTCGATATTGTCCACTTTGCGCACGCCATGGCCGCAAAGGCCCAGGTCGGGTTTGGCGACCAAGGGAAAGCTCAGCGTTGCGCCAGCCATTGCAGCCAGAAGGGCGGCCTCGTCCAGACCGGCAGCATTGCGCACGCCGACCCAGGGCGCGGTGGCGGCGCGGGCCAGCGGGCCCATGTGTTCAAAATATTCGAGCTTGCCTTCGCCGACCATGCCGCCCGCCGTGATGCCCGGATTGGCCGCGCAGGGCACGGCCGCGCCGCCAAAGCGCAGCGACAGCCACAGCCACTGCACGACGATGGGCATGCAGATGGCCCACTTCGGCATGCGCTCGAGGGCGCCGGCAAGCAGGGCAGGATGGGCAGGGCGGGCAGGGTGGGCCGGGGCGGCGGCTTGCCGGCATAATGGGTGTAAAGACATGCTGTTCCTGGTGCAGAGACCAGGAAGAGCGTGTCACATCAAGACAGACTGATCAGTTAGCGGCCACACATATGGCCGGATTACGGTTTCCCTCAGGCAGCGTGCGCAAGTGCAGCACCGCCGTCGCGCATGCGCGCCACCGCCGCCGCGCCATCGCCGGCGTTCACCTCGACGGCGCGGATGGCGTCTTCCAGCAGCAGCACCTCGAAGCCCGCTTCCAAGCCGTCCAGCACCGTGTTGAGCACGCAGTAATCGGTGGCCAGGCCGCCGACGATGATGCGCTGGACGGCCATGTCCCGCAACTGGTGGGCCAGGTCGGTGCCCTGGAAGCCGGAATAGGCGTCTTCTTCCACCGTGGCGGCTTTCGACAGCACGATGGTCGAGGCCGGCAACTGCAGGCGGCTGGAAAAGGCGGCGCCATTGGTATCGGCGACGCAATGGGGCGGCCAGATGCCGCCCTGGGCGGTGAAAGAACAGTGGGCCGCCGGGTGCCAGTCGCGCGTGGCGATGATGGGCAGGCCGCGCGCGGCAAAGGCGGCGATGGCGGCATTCAAGGGCGCAATCACGGCGTCGCCATCGGGCACGGCCAGCGCGCCGCCAGGCAGGAAATCGTTTTGCAGGTCGACGATGACGAGGGCATCGCCGGGACGGGGATCAAGGGACATGCGCGCTCCGCAAACTGGGTAGAACGCCAGTATCGCCCATTTTTACGACGGCGTTGCGCCTGCCTGCAATAAGGCCAGGGTTTCTTGCGCCCCCATCGATGCGGCCAGGCTCAGCGCCGTCATGCCGCGGCTGTCGACGGCCGCGGCGTTGGCGCCGTGGGCCAGCAGCAGGGCGAGCACGGCGGTGCGGTTGAACATGGCGGCCATCATCAGCGGCGTCTTGCCGTCGGGGCTGTTGCCGTCGACGGCGGCGCCGTGCGCCAGCAGCAGTTCGGCGATGTCAAGAAAACCCTTGTAGGCGACCCCCGCCAGCGGTGTCTGGCCCTGGTCGTTGGCCACATTCGGATCGGCGCCGCCGGCCAGCAGCACGCGCGCGGTGTCGAGGTGGCCATGGTAGCTGGCCAGCATGATGAGGCTGTCGCCTTTTTCATTGCGAAAGTTCACGGGCAGGCCTTGCTGGACGAGGCGGGCCAGGCGCTCGCTGTCGCCTGCGCGCACGAGATTGAACACTTCGCGGATTGCGGCCAGGGTGTCGTCATCCATGGCTGGTTTTGCAGTGGTAGCGGGGGTGTGCTCCATACGTCCTCGATGATGGTTCTATATTGATGAGTGAGCATCGCACATTAGCGCAAGGGGCGGGCGACGACCGTGCGCGCGCGCACCTTGCACGCAAGGCCTGCACAGCGCGGGAGTTTGCGCTAAGGTCGGCCCAGGCACCTGCCATTTCACCTATCCAAGGAGACAAGCATGCGTAAATTGATCATGATGGCCCTCGCGGGCTATGTCTGGCGCAAGTTTCAGGCCCGCAACCTTCAGCCCTCCCAGGCAAGGGCGCCGCGCCGCGTTTAGTAATTTTTGGTTGTCATCCCCCGCTTAACTCCGCTGTATCCGAACGCCGCCAGCGGCGGCGTTCATTCTCCCTCCTGCATCTCTCCCCGCTTCAATTCGGCAACTTTGTCATTCAAATGACATTCTACGTGCGCGAATGTCGGTCACTATCCATTACATTTTGATGACACTAGCCATTTAAAAATAAGTCGCCTATTCGACTTTATTTTTCGTGCAATATTTGGAGAGAATTTCAAATAATAAATACACGAAATACGTTTCGTCATCGAATATTAATATTATATAAATTAATAAGCCGGGTCCTTCGATGGCCCAATAGAGCCTGTCCAAGTATTGCGCCAAGTCATTGATTATATGCATAAACATGGCGCGCCCGAACCTGACTAAAACAGTGTAAACCCTTGTCCAGCAAGGCTATCGCATCCCGCAATGTGAATTATGCGAAATCTCGCATATTGAACATTTTGCGGTATAGCGGGCTCATCAATAGCGGCACACTATTGAAATTGAACAGGAATGACTAATCACTTTTGGGTATTATCCGCACCATTCTGCAATGTTCCGGAAAGGTTGCCGGGTAATCGGATTGGGATGCCAGGCGCTGTCACCGTGTATTCATCTTATCGAGAGGTATTCAATGGAAGCGAATGGGTTTTATCGCAGCAGGCGCCATGCCGGCCAGGGAATGATGGAGTACGTGATTATCGTCGCCCTGATCGCGGTGGCTGCCATTGGCATTTACTCGGCTTTCGGCAAAACCATCCGGGTGCAGACGGCGGGCATGGCCCAGGAGGCGGCCGGGACGCGCGCCAGTACGGCGGCGGCGGTCGAGGCGGCGAACGCATCAGCCGGGCGCGCCAACGATCCCAACAAGGTCGGCATGGGCAAGTACAACTACGCCAACGACCAGAACTGAAGCCGCAGCAATTTTCCAGATGTCCTCGGCTGGCTACGCCAACCGGGCATACGCAGCAGGCAGCACCGCAACGCTTGACCACTTCACCAACTTCGGGAGAACACCATGAAATTTGTCAACAAAACCAAGCAACTTGGCCAGGGCATGATGGAGTACGTCATCATCGTCGCCCTGATCGCCGTCGCCGCCATCGGCGTCTACAGCATGTTCGGCAAGACCATCCGCAACCAGACGGCAGGCCTGTCGAAAGAAGTCGCCGGCGTCGATGCCAGCACCCAGATCAGCAACGCCGGCACCGCCGCGGATTCGGCTGCTACCCGCGGCAACACCACCAAGGGCATGGGCCAGTACAACAACCAGAATGACCAGGGCGCCGGCGCCCAGTAAGCAGCAGGCCTGATTGACCATGCGCGCCATCGCCATCCCGTCCGCCAGCAGGCAACAGCAAAACCGGTCCGCCCAGCGCGGCCAGGCGCTGGTGTTCACCCTGCTGTTCGCGGCCGTGACGGCGCTGGTGTGCCTGGTGCTGTACAACAGCGGCAAGCTCGCCAACACCCGCTCGCAACTGCAAAACGCGGCCGACGCCGGCGCCTACAGCGGCGCCGTGCTGCTGGCGCGCGACCATAATTTTGCCGCTTACACCAACCGCGCCATGGTGGCCAACCAGGTCTCCGTGGCGCAGTTGGTGAGTCTCAAATCCTATCTCGATGATGCGGCCGGCACCCACCGGCGCATGCGCGGTGGGGCGCACACGGCGGTGGCCAACCTGGTGCCCGTGTTCAAGCCGACCTGGACCATCGCCAGCAACCTGCCGATTGAAACGGAAGCGGCCGCGTTCGACGCCTCCGCCCCGCTTGCCGTCAAGGGGCTCGACGAATTGATCAGGGTGGTGCAACTGGCGCAGGAAGCCCATCACGACGCCACCGCGCTGAACGTCTCGCTGGTGGCCAACCAGGTCGTGCAGCGCAACGACCCCGACGCCAGCGTCAGCCTGATGACCTTCCAGACCGCGTACACGGCCGGCCAGATTCGCGACTGGGCCGTCTACACCACCCGCCAGCACGCCAGCGACAGGAGCGCCTCGGCCGACCGTTTCGCCAGGGTCGTGGTCGACCAGGACTCGACCGACCAGTTCATCCGCAAGCGCGGTTCCGTGCTGACCGCCGGCTGGATTTCGATGGCGACCGAGGCGGCCTGTCCCGCCCTGATTCCCGCGCTGACCATCTACGGTTTCGACCACGCCGGCGGCACCATTTTGTCCGCCAACGAAAAGCGATGGATGGCGATGGATGCGACCCAGGGCGGCGGTTTCGTCAGCTGCGTCACGGAAGTCGGTATTCCCGTCGGCTACCCGCTGATCCAGGACGGCGCCGGCGGCTCAGCCGGCGCGCTGGCCGGCACCAATGGCGGCTACGGCTCGCGCACGGGCTTTGCGGGCAACCCCGCCGAGACCAGCAGTTTTGGCGGCGCCATGAACGGCCTGACCGCGATTCCCGGCCGGGCGCGCTACCGGCGCGGCCCCGGCACGAGCCTGGACGCCACCACCGGCGGGCTGCAGGATTATTACCGCGAAGTGGCCGACACCACCAACACCCCCGCCAACCAGAGCGCCGAACTGAATGGCGCCGCCAAGCCCTTCACCATTGAAGTGCGGCGCGAGGCCGCCACCATCCGCACCTCGTCGCGCGTGGTGGGCAACGGCGCGGCCACCATCAAGGCGGACGACCAGATGAAAGGCGACAGCATGCGCGCGCTGGCCTCCGGCGCGGCCTACTTCTTCCGCCCCAACCGCGACAGCAATGCTTTTACCCGCACTGGCTGGGGACGCGCGGACAACCGCACTGAAATGGCCAATCTGTTCAACCCCTACTGGCAGGCGCAACTGGTGGAAAACCCCACCGCCGCGCTGGTCCTGTCCACCACCTCGCCATGATGCGCACCCGCTCCCTCACTGCCAATCAAAGCGGCCAGGCGATGGTTGAATTCATCGTCGCCGCCCTGTTTTTCCTGATTCCCCTGTTCCTTGCCATCGTCGTACTGGGCAAATTCGTCGACGTCCAGCACACCACGCAAATGGCCGGCCGCTACGCCGCCTGGGAGCGCACCGTCTGGTACGACGACAGCGGCACCGCCTTTGACGCCATCAACGGCAGCAACCAGAAAAGCGCCACCGAGATCGGCCACGAGATCGGTATGCGCCTCATCAACGACCGCAGCCAGCGCACGAGCGTGATCAAAAACACGGACCGGTCGGCCACCAGCTTCGCCAACGGCAGCGATCCACTGTGGCGCGACAACGCCCACGCCGCCTATCTCGACCGCTACGAGCAGCAGGATAGCGCCGTCACCCGCACCGGCCTGTCGACGGACGTGACCAGCGCCGCCACCGAGGCGCTGGGCGCCTTTTCGATCCCCGGCGTGACCGGCTCGCTCGCGCCGCCCGTGCCGCGCGATACCTTCGCCGTGGCCCGCGTGCAGTTCCGCGAAGTGGCGAAAAACAGCGCGGCCTACCAGCGCCTGTGGCCCCGCGACGGCGTGTGGGGCGGCCAGTGGAACGGTCTCAATTTCAGCGCCACCGGCGCGATCCTGTCGAACACTTGGTACGCCAATGGTTCCGGCGCGACGAAGCAGATGGTCGAGGCTTCGGTGCCGATGGCCCAGGCCGGCGTCAAGGGTCCGCTGGATGTGATGATTGGCGCCACCATGATTCCGTGGGAGCCGGGTGCGCCGCGGCCCGAACTGGGCAAGGTCGCGCCCGACGTGGTGCCGGGAGACCGTCTGCGATGAAATCGATCAGCTTGAAACTGGCCGCTGTCAGCCTGCTCAGCATGCTCACCGTGCCGCCGTTTGCGCTGGCCTGCCCGGAAAAAGTCCCGGCTGGCCTGAAAGCCGTGTCGGTGGCCGAAGCGGTCGCCGTCAACAGCGTCAATGTCGGCATCCTGCAGGTGCAGGGCCGCGACAAGGCCGCCGCCGTGCTGGCGCGGGTGGCAAAGGAGTGGACGGAGGCCGGCTACGCCGTCAAGACCAACACGGCGATGGGCTGGAACGTGGTGTCGGCCATGAGCGAGAAATGCATGACGACCCTGCAACTGGTCGACCAGCCGGGCGCTTTCGGCTACCTGGCCGTCAACCGTTTTGAGAAGGGCTTTGCGGTGCGCCTGCCGAAACCGCCCGTGCCCGGCGGCGCCCAGGTGCTGTCGAACGTCGCGAGCGACGACGATGGCAGGAAGGGACTCACCACCGTGTTATCCACCAGCCAGTCGGTCGACCAGCTGGTGAACTTCTACAAGCAGCAACTGGAAGCGGACCAGTGGAGCGGCGTGCGCGCCGTGTCGCTGATGGGCCAGGACCGCCAGCCGGCGCGCGCCGCCGTGTCCGCCCAGCGGGGGCGCGAGCGCATCGAAGTGGTGATCGTGCGTGATGCGCCCTCGAAGGTGGTGGTCAACGTGGCGACCCAGCTGTGAACCCGCGCGCGCTCCAGTCGGGCCAGGCCATGACCGAATACCTGGTCGTGGCCGTGTTTTGCGTCGGGGTGCTGGTGGCCGTGGCGCTGGGACCGGCGCCGATCCAGGAACTGATCGCCGCCATCAAGAATTTCTTCCGCGCGTATTCCTACACCATTTCCATCTCCACCTGAAAGAGAGCCCCGCTTCATGGCGACCATCCAACAAGCAAATATTGCCAAATTAAAAAGCCCACTCGTGCTGCTGCTGCTGGCCGCTGTCATGGCCGCCGGCGTGTCGTGGATCGCCTATTACTATCTGCAACAGCGCGAAGCGTCCATCAAGGCTGAAATCGACGCCAAGGGCAAGCGCACCAGCGCGCCGAAAGTGAACGTGGCTGTGCCGCTGACCGACGTGGGCGTGGGCACCGTCCTCAACCGCAACAATTTTGTCTCGCGCCCCGTCGAGGCCGATCTGGTCTATCCCGACAGCATCCTGGCAGCCGACTTTCCTTCGATGGAGGGAATGAAACTGGCCCGGCCCGTGCTGCGCGGGCGTCCCGTGCGCCTGACCGACCTGACCGCGCCCGAAGTGCGCGATGTCGCGTCGATCCTGCCGGCTGGCCAGCGCGCCGTCACCATCGAGATCGACAACATCAACTCGATTGCCCAGACCTTGCGCCCGAACCACCACATCGACGTGTTCTTGCTGACCAAGGCGCCGGACCGGGAGCAGGGCAGGGACGAGCCGGAGAAGGACACCGAGCAGGCGACCCTGTTCATGCAGGACCTGGTGGTGCTGGCCACGGGCGCGGACTTCCAGGATGTGAGCAAGGTCGATGGCGCCGCGGCGGCCAAGATGGTGCGGCCCGGCGAAGTGCCCGGCAAGGAAAAAGGCTACGACAGCGTGACGGTGCTGGTCAACCCGAAGGAGGCCGCGCGCCTGATCGTGGGCCAGAAGATGGGCAGTTTCCGGATCGCCCTGCGCGGCAGCGCCGACCGCGCACCAGTGCGCCTGGCCACCCTGCGCGGCAGCGAACTGCTGCCCGGCACCCAGCGCGCCCGCGATGGCGGCATTGAATTCATCGTGGGCGGCAAGGACAAGATGATTGGCGAAATGAACCTGCCGCCCTCGCAGGACATGGCCAAGGCGATGCGCCAGGCGCAGGCGCAAACCCAAGCCAGCGTGGCGCCCCAGCCAGCGCCGGCAGCGACGCCGAGCGCCACCCTGACGGTGCCGCTGACCCGGGCCGCCAAACCGGTCACTTCTTTCAATACCAACTAAACCTTCCGAACTTTCCTCCAAAGCACAATAAAAAACCCATGACCCCCGACGCCCTGACGACCTCGACCCCGCCATCTTCGCGCCTGATTTATTTACTCCTAACCTTAGCCGCCGTGTCCGCCGTGATTGTCGCCAGCAGCGACGCCATTGCCGCCGATACGGACAAGCCTGCCACCGTTGTCACCGTGCCGCCCAAGACGGCGGTGCTGGTCAATGGACCGGCGAAAATCGTGCCGGCGGCGCCAGTGCCCACCCCGGCGCCCGCTTCGGCACCCCCTGTCAAGACTATCGTTGAAACGCCAGCCTGCGCACCGGTCGCGCCAGCCACCGCCTGCCCCACGCCTGTCAGCCCGCCGCCGCGCCGGATCGTGCGGCGCGCAACACCTGTTCCCGTGGTCCCGCTTGAACCCTCAAGCGTCGCCTACGGTCCCACCCAGCCCCTCAGCATGGCGCTCGGTGAAATCAAGCTGCTGCCCGTCACGGGCAAAGTCAGCCGGGTGGCGCTGGGCAATGGCAATATCGTCAGCGCCACCTCGGTGGAAAAAAATCTGCTGCTGATCGCGGAGAAGACGGGCGAGACGAGCCTCCTGGTGTGGACCAGCAATGGCGGCGCCAGCAGCGTGCACAGCTACCGCGTACAAGTGCTCAGCCGCGACATGGCGGCCGTGCGCGCCAAGCTCAATGCCCTGATCGGCGCTAACTCCGGCATCGTCGTCACCCAGGTCGGGCCCGACCTGATTCTCTCCGGCGTGGCCCACCGCGAGACCCTGGCAAAACTGAACGCCCTGATCGGCGACCTGCCCAATGTCGTCAACAACATTAGCGAAGACCAGGGCAGCGCCTTTACCCGCTCCGTGCTGTTCCGCCTGACCTTCGTGGAAGTCAAGCGCGCGCTGCTGGAACAGATCGGCATCAACTGGGACAAGCAGGCCCAGGGCCCCACCTTCGGCGCCACCGGCATCGCCAAGAACACCGGCATCTACGGCAACGTCACCCCGGCCAAGGAGCAGGACAATCTGCTCGACCCGAATCCCAAATTCGTCACGCGCAATGGCGCCACCGGCGGCGTGTTCTTCGGTCTTGCCACCACCATCGCCTCGCGCCTTAACCTGGGCGTGAGCGATGGTGACGCCCGCGTGCTGGCTTCGCCCGAACTGACGGCGCGCAGCGGCGGCAAGGCGAAACTGCAGGTGGGCGGCGAGGTGCCGATTCCCCTGACGGGTGCGTTCGGCGCCACCACCGTCGAATTCAAGCCCTACGGCATCCTGTTCGCGGTGGAACCGACCCTGGACGCCAGCAACACCATCACTGCGAAACTGTCGACGGAGCTGTCGCAGATCGACCCTTCCGTGTCGGTGGGCGGCATCCCCGGTTTCATCACGCGCAATACGGCAACGGAAATCAGCATCAAGCCGGGCGAGATCGTCGCACTGTCGGGCCTGGTCAACAGCGAACTGTCGAGTGCGATTGACCGGGTCCCTGGCCTGTCGCGCATCCCCATTTTTGGCCGCCTGTTCCGCTCGGATGACTTCCGCAACCGCAAGACCGAGCTGGTGGTGTTTGTCGAGGCGGAGATTATTTCCGCCGGCGATGGCCTGGCCGGCCAGTTGCGCGCGCGCGGGCAGCAGAACGAACGCGAATTCAACGACAAAGTGAACCAGGCGCCCGCCGCCGTGCAGCTGGCGCCGCCTTCCGCATCGATCAACAGGAAATAAGATGATCCGAGTCCAAGTCTTTCGCCGCGATGTCTTGCAGGATGAACAAACCAGCGCCGGGGACGAGTGCTTCCTCGGCAAGGATGCCGACAGCCTGGTCGCCCTGCAGGGCTGGCGGGTCGGGCGCCGCCAGCTCCAGCTGAGCGTGCGCAACGGCGAGATATTCCTGAAAGACGGCGGCGGCCTGGCGCCCGTCAAGGTCAACGGCACGGCCGTCAACGAATACGGCCCCGTCTCCAGCACCGACGTGATCGAACTGCACGAGTACACGGTGCGGGTCAATGTGGTCGAGGAAGCCTTTGTGCGCCCGCTGCCGGTGCAGGCCAGGCCGGCGGCGGCGCTTGAGACGCCGGTGCCTAAGCTTGACGGCATACAGGCCGACGTGCGTCCGGACGGCCTGCCGGAACGCCGCCAGCAGCCACGCATGTCGAGCGCCGAGGCCGGTCCCAATCCCCTCGAGGCGCCCGAAGGCATTGCCGCGCGCGGCGCCCTGCACAAAAAACTGATCGGCGCGATGGACCTGCGCCGCGTGAACGTTTCGCGCATGGGCGACGCCGAGTTGCGCGACACCGTGCACAAGATCATCGACGAGATCATCGACACGGATCCCGCTTTCCGGCCCATGCGGCACTGGCGCAGCATGCTGCGCGACGTGGTGCTCAACGAAGTGGTGGGGCTAGGCCCGCTGGAAGCCTTGCTGTCGGACGACTCCGTCACGGAGATCATGGTCAACCGCCACAACGATATTTTTATCGAGCGGGCCGGGCAACTGACCCGCTCGGCCGTGTCGTTTTCCAATGACGCCTCGGTGCTGGCGGCGATCGAGCGGATCGTCTCGCCGCTGGGCCGGCGCATCGACGAGAGTTCGCCCATGGTCGATGCGCGCCTGAAAGACGGCTCGCGCGTCAATGCCATCATTCCGCCGCTGGCCATCAAGGGCCCCAGCGTGACGATCCGTAAATTCGCCCGCAAGAAGCTGACGTCCGAGGATCTGATCAGCTTTGGCGCCATCAATCCGGCCATGATTGAATTCTTGCGCGTGGCGGTGGAAAAACGCGCCAATATCGTCATTTCCGGCGGCACGGGTTCCGGCAAGACGACCTTGCTCAATGTGCTGTCAAGCTTCATTCCCGACGACGAGCGCATCGTCACGGTGGAAGACGCGGCCGAGTTGCAACTGTCCCAGCCCAACCTGGTCTCACTGGAAGCGCGTCCACCGAATATCGAAGGGCGCGGCGCCATCACCATCCGCGACCTCGTGAAAAACTGCCTGCGGATGCGGCCCGACCGCATCGTGGTGGGCGAGTGCCGCGGCGGCGAGGCGCTCGACATGCTGCAGGCCATGAACACGGGCCACGACGGCTCGCTCACCACCGCTCACGCCAACAATCCCCGCGATTGCCTCTCGCGCCTGGAGGTGATGACCTTGATGTCGGGCCTGGACATTCCCATGCAGGCCATCCGCGAGCAGATCTGTTCGGCCGTGAACCTGATCGTGCAGCAGCCCCGCTTTTCCTGCGGCACCAGGCGCGTCACCTACATCACGGAAGTGACAGGGATTGAAAACAACATCATCGCCATGCAGGATATTTTCCGCTTCGAGCAGGACGGTTTTACCCCGGAGGGCAAGGTGAAAGGGCGCTTTGCACCCACCGGGCA
>JBJMVV010000147.1:0-22222 GCA_045810505.1 Massilia sp. | reverse complement strand
ACTATGAAGTGCGCGGCGGCGTGGCCGCGGGCGACCTGGTGCTGCGTTCGCCCAGTTCGACCTTCAAGGATGGCCAGTCGGTGCAGCTGACCGGCCCAAGCCTGGCGTCCGCCGCCCCGGCGCCAGCCCCTGCCGCTGCTGCCCGCGCCGCCTCGACCCAGGAAAAATAAGCCATGTTCCTCTCCGACTTCAGTATCAAGCGGCCCATCCCCACGATCGTACTGATCCTGGCGATGATGTGCCTCGGCTTGCTGGCCCTCAAAAAGCTGCGGGTCAACCAGAGTCCCGACGTCGATATCCCGCTGATCGTGGTGACGGTGCCGTATCCGGGCGCCTCGCCCGACACGGTCGAACGTGAAATCATCAATCGCCTGGAAAAATCGATGCAGTCGATCACGGGCGTGACGAAGGTCAGCTCGACCGCCAGCGAAGGCAGCGGCCAGCTCTGGCTGGAATTTAATTTCAGCCGCAACCTGATCGAGGCCTCGGACGATGTGCGCAACGCCATCGCGGCGGTGCGCTACAAGATGCCGATCGAGATGCGCGAACCGATTTTGCGCCGCATCGACCCGTCCGCCCAGCCCATCATGACCCTGGCGCTGTCGTCCAGTTCGCAATCGCACGCGGAAATCTCGCGCCTGGCCGAAGACCAGTTGGCCGACCGCTTCCGCGGCATCGACGGCGTTTCCACCGTCACCGTCAACGGCTCGCTCAAGCGTGAACTGTCGGTGCTGCTGCGCGCGGAAAAACTGCGTGAATACAATGTGTCGGTCAGCGATGTCACCAACGCCTTGCGCAACCAGAACACCAATGCGCCGGTGGGCAAGGTGCGCGGCAACCTGGACGAGCAGAGCATCCGCCTGGTAGGCCGCATCGAGCGCCCTGAAGATTTCCAGCAAATCGTTGTCAAGCGGCGGGGCGAGGAAATCGTGCGCCTGGCCCAGGTGGCGGAAATCCGCGACGGCTTCGCCGATATCGACAGCATGTCGATTCGCAGCGGCAAGTCGAACGTCGGCATCCAGATCGCCCGCTCGCGCGACGCCTCGACGGTGGCGATTGCCGTCAAAGTGCGCGCCATGGTCAAGGAGATTCAGAAAGAGTTGCCGCCCGGCTCGCGCCTGGAAATCACCCGGGACGGCGGCGACGAATCGCAGCGCAGCCTCAACAACGTGATCGAATCGCTGGTGCTGGGCGCCGTGCTAACCATTTTTGTCGTGTACGCCTTCCTCAATTCCTGGCGTTCCACCTTGATTACCGCGATGTCGCTGCCGACCTCGGTGATTGCCGCCTTCATTGCGGTGTGGCTGTGCGGTTTCACGCTCAACTTCATGACCCTGCTGGGCCTGTCGCTGGCAATTGGCGTGCTGATCGATGACGCCATCGTGGTGCGGGAAAACATCGTGCGCCACATGCAGATGGGCTCGGACCGCCGCAAGGCCGCGCTGGAAGGCACGGCCGAGATCGGCCTGGCCGTCGCCGCCACCACCTTCTCCATCATCGCCGTGTTCATTCCAGTCGCCTTCATGCCGGGCGTGTCGGGCGAATGGTTCCGTCCCTTTGCCCTGACGGTGGCCTGCTCGGTGATCGTCTCGCTGGGCATTTCCTTCACGCTCGACCCGATGCTGTCGGCTTACTGGGGCGACCCGCCGAACCACCACACGGCGCCGAAGACCGGCATCAGCAAGGTGCTGCAACGCTTTAACGACTGGTTCGATCACCAGGCTGACCGCTATGGCCGCGTCGTCAAATGGGCCCTGCATCACCGCCTGGTGATGCGCAGCCTGGCGCTGGCCAGTTTCATCGGCGCCATTTATCTGGGCGTGACGGCGGTGGGCTCAAGCTTCCTGCCGGCGGCCGATTCGGGCAACCTCATCATCAACGTGCGCTCGCCTGCCTCGTCCTCGGTGGAATACTCGCGCCTGAAAGTGGAAAAAGCGGCCGAACTTGCGCGCTCCATCAAGGAAACCAAGGAAACCAATTCCACCATCAATGCCGGTGGCGGCCGGGTGTATGTCGACATCGGCAAGCGCGCCGAGCGCAAGCGCAGCGCCAAGGAAATCGCCGTCGAACTGCGTGAAAAAGTGCGCACCCTGGTGGGCGCCGAATTCGTCGTCCAGGACGACCTGAATAACGGCGGCCAGAAACCGGTGCAGATCGATTTCACCGGTCCTGATTCACGCAAGTTGCTGGAAATCACCCAGGCCTACATGGAAAAACTGCGCCAGGTGCCCGGCGCCGTGGACGTCGGTCTGTCCCAGCAGGACCCGAAAAACGAGTTGCAGATCGATATGAACCGCGGTCTTGCCAACTCGATGGGGATTTCCGTCAACGATGCCGCGCAGGCACTGCGGGTGTCGTTTGCTGGCGTCGAAGTGGGCGACTGGGTCGACCCGACGGGCGAAACGCGCGACGTCGCGGTGCGCCTGCATCCGGACGACCGCATCAACGCCGAGAACATCGAGCGCCTGCCGATTTCCGTGACGGGCACCCAGCAGATGGTGCCGCTCGACCAGATCGCCAAGATCAGCATGGGTAAAGGGCCATCGGGGATCGACCACACCAACGGCAAGCGCACCATCACCGTGTCGGCCAATGCACAGGGCCGCTCGCCGGGCGATGTGACCAAGGACGCCATGACACTGGCCGAAGGCTTTGACTTCCCACCCGGCTACGGCCTGGAACTGGGCGGCGCCGGCCAGGACCAGAAAGAGCTGTTCACGGAAATGCTGATCGCGCTGTTGTCGGGCATCGGCCTGATGTATTTGATCCTGGTGATGCAGTTCGGCTCCTTCACGGCGCCGCTGGCCGTGATGCTCTCGCTGCCCCTGTCCCTGATCGGCGTGGTGCTGGCGCTGCTGGTGACCGGGAACACGCTCAACCTGATGAGTTTCATCGGCATCATCATGCTGATGGGCCTGGTCGCGAAGAACGCCATCCTGCTGCTCGATGCCGCCCGCAAGCGGGAAGCCGACGGCTTCGACCGCGAAGAAGCCCTGATGGACGCCGGCCGCATGCGCCTGCGCCCCATCCTGATGACGACCTTCGCCCTGATCGCCGGCATGTTCCCGGTCGCGCTGGGTCTGGGCGAGGGCGGCGAGTTCTACCGTCCGCTGGCGATCGCCATCATCGGCGGCACCATCACCTCCACCATCCTGACCCTGCTGGTGGTGCCCACCTTCTATTTCAGCCTCGAATCGGCGCGCGACCGCATGTTCGCCAAGACCCGCCGCCGCATCGAACGCTTCAATATCGTGGTGGCGCTGGTGATGACGACGGTGGAAGTCATCCTCACCTTGACCTTGGTGCGCTTTGTCTACCGCCGCCTCAAGTGGCTGTTCCGCTTCAGCACTGGCGGTGGCAGCAAGAGCGCGGTCGCGCTGGAGAAGGCGTAAGCGACAGAGAAGCGCCGGTGTTGACGCCGGCGTGCAGTCCAGTTGAAAAGACCGGGTTCGATGAATCCGGTCTTTTTTTGAGCGGGCGTTTTGCGGCGGCAGCATGGCCAGGCTGCGCAGGCTGACCTCAGCGCATGCGTAGTCGGTGCTCAACACACGCGTAGTCGGTCCTCAATGCACGCGCGGACGAATCTCAACGCACGCGAAGAAGGTTTCAGCGCGCAGACGGTTCTCTGCACACGCGCAGAAGGCTTTCAGCACGCGCGCAGACTCACCTCAGCGCACGCGCGGACGGTCCTGGCACACGCATAGTCGGTCCTCAGCTCACGCATAGTCGGTCCTCAGCGCACGCCCTTCGACAAGACAAAGCCGCCCTCGAGGGCACAATTCCAGACTTCGACCTTTCAAATAAAGCAAACGGCGCTGCTCGCGATGGCAGCCGTGCAATTACGCAAAAAAACGGGGCCTGCCCACCGGACCGACCCCCTCGCGATAACGTTCCCGTGCAATGCAGGAAGGCTTGCCTCATCGGACCATGGCGCGTCGTGCCGCGTGGACGAACGGTAATGCGTCGTAAAGCGTCGATTGATGTCGACACCTTCCGCCGCTTCGCCACGCATCGACCAGCACCGCCGATCTGAGGGCGCGTCAGCACGTGCCAACGCGCGCGACCGACCCGCGCACAAAGAACAGCGCGAGAAAAGCTCTGGCCCCGGAGGACCAGATCCCCTGCTGTGTTCGTACTGCGGCACCACATTTTTTGGTGCCGCCTCGGATGCAGATCTCGCCTTAATGGCCGCCGCTGCTGCCTCCAGAACCGCCGCCAGAGCCACCGGATCCGCCGCTGCTTCCGCCGCCGCTGCTTCCGCTGCTGCCCCCGGTGCCGCTGCTGCCAGAACTGCCGCTGCCACTGCCGCTGCTGCCAGTGCCACTGCTGCCACTGCTGCCCCCACTGGTCCCGCTGCCGCTGCTGCCGCCGGTGCCACTGCTGCCGCTGCTGCCGCCGGCGCCGCCTGTGGTGCCCGTACCACCCGTGGTGCCCGTACCGCCGCCGGTGCCCGTCCCGGTACCACTACCGCTGGCGCCAGTGCCCGTGTCGGACCCCGCCCCCGTACCCGAGCCGCTGGTGCTGCCCGCACCTGCTCCTGCTCCGCCCCCTGCGCCCCCGCCGGCCCCGGCCCCACTGGTGCCGCTGGTGCCGCTCGTACCCGAGCCGCTGGTGGAAGTGGCGCCAGAGCCGCCGCCGGCAGCATCGCCCGGGGTGGCGGTGGTGTCGCTGCGCTTGCATCCGCCCATCAGGGCGGCGAGGGCGGCGGCGGTAATCAGGACTTTCGTTGCGCTACTGATGGTTTTCATTACAAACTCCTCGTTCACGTCTATCTTGTGCCGCCCTGCCATGACAGATATGGTTGGGGCGGCGCCATGTCAGTCCCGCGATGAGCCTGTCCTTGCGCACGCAAAGGCAGGGGAGCAACGCAGCGAGAAACGCGGCCCCGTTCAGTGCACGAATTCGACTGTAATAATTAGACTGGCAAGACCGCCGACGGTTCGGCGAAAAGTGGGAGTGACGTTAGATTTCGTCGCACTTAAATTTGGTGCTTGATAATTCTCAAACGGGCGCGTCGCCGGGGCGGGCGAAGCGCTGCAACAGCGCGGGAATTTCGGCAGGAAGTTCGCGCGCCAGGTAGCCAAGCAATCCCATCCGCTCGGCCAGGACTTCACCTGCGCTGGCATGCAGGGCGACGCCCCAGCAGGTGGCCTGGGGCAGGGTGGCGCCGCGGGCGCACAGGCCGACAATGATACCGGCCAATACATCGCCCGAGCCGGAACTGGCCAGGCCGACGTTGCCGCCCTCGTGTTGCCAGCGTTCGCCGCCGGGGCCGATGATGAGGGTGCGCGCGCCTTTCAATGCGACCACGGCGTTCCAGCGCGCAGCGGCGCTGGCGGCATGGCGTTCGGGACTGGAAGCGACCTCTTCCTTGGCTGCGCCTGTCAGGTGCGCCATTTCGCCCGCATGGGGCGTGAGGATGACGGGCTGCTCAAAGCGAAAATTGTTCTGGCGCACAATGCCCATTGCGTTGGCGTCGAGCACGACACTGGCCTGGCTGCCGGCAAGGCGTTGCAGGAAGGGGCCGACCAGGCGGGCCGTGGCGTCCTCGTCCTGCATGCCCGGCCCGATCAGCACGGCATCGATCTTGTCCGCCACAGGATCGAGCTGGTCCATGGCGCCGGCCGCGAAGCCGCCGCGTTCGTTTTCGGGCAGGCCCAGCACGCGCGATTCCGGCATCGCCATGGCGACCAGCTGGGCCACGCTGGCGCCGGTGGCAATGGTGAGCTTGCCAGCGCCGGCGCGCAGGGCGGCGGTGGCGGCAAGGATCACGGCGCCCGGCATTTCGCGCGAGCCGCCCAGCACCAGCACGTGGCCGCGCACTTCCTTGTCGCCATCGCCCGAGGGCATGGGCAGCGGCCAGCTGCGCAGGTTGGCGGCATCGACGCTGATGCAGTGGGTGGAGGACGATGGCGTTTCCATCGGTCCCGCCCGCCTACGCTTTCGGAGCAGCGGGCACATCTTTGGAGGCCGTGACCGGCGTGCCTGCCGCTTCCAGTGGCGCGACGAAATTGAGCTGGTCGAGCACGAGTTTGCCGCGCCGCCCCGCGTGCGGATCGAAACGATACGACGTGACGGCGCAGTTGGGGACGTCGCCCAATTTATCGTATTGCAGGATGGTCGCTTCGTCGAGCCGCTCGAGCAGGTAGCGGAAACAGTTGACGATGACCTGGTGGCCGACGATGAGAACGCGCTCCTGGGCAAATTCGCGGGTGATAGTGTCGAGCAGGCTGCGCAGGCGCAGGATGACGTCGCACCAGCTTTCGCCGCCGGGCGGGCGGAAGTAGAATTTGCCCACGTGCTGGCGCTGTTCGTAGAGATCGGGATAGCGCTGGGCGATGCCGTGGGTGGTGAGCCGGTCGAGGATGCCGAATTCTTTTTCGCGCAGGCGTTCGTCGACCGTCGCTGTGAGCAGCTCGGTCTGGTCGATGCCGGCCTTGACGATGCGCGCCGTTTCAGCTGCCCGCAGATACGGCGAGTGCAGCACGACACTGGGCTGTTCGCCTGCCGGCAGGGTGGCGAACCAGTCCGCCAGGGCCTGGGACTGGCGCACGCCCAGGGGCGACAGGGGCACGTCGACATCGCGTTCGGCGATGTCGATCATGAGGCCCTTGGCCGCTTCTGCCTGGTCGCGCGCAACATTGCCGGCACTTTGGCCGTGGCGCACCAGCCAGATTTGTTGCGGCCATTTTTGTTCCATCGAGTACCCGCTCTCACCCTTGTGTTATCACGACTTTATGATAAACGCAGTCTGCGGGCGCCACGCGCACGTTACCGCGCGAAAAGGCGGGCAGGGGTTTTCAGGCCACCTTGGTCACCTCAGGCCACCAGTTGCTCGCTGTCGAGTTCGACCACTGCACGGCTGTTGAAAACGGCCAGGTCGGTCTGGCCCATGACCCGGCTGGTGACGGTGCCGGCGGTAATCGAACCGCTCACGTTCAGGGCGGTGCGGCCCATGTCGATCAGCGGTTCGATCGAGATCAGCAGGCCCGCCAGCGCCACCGGCAGGTTCATGGCCGACAGCACGATCAGGGCGGCGAAGGTGGCGCCCCCGCCCACCCCGGCCACGCCGACCGAACCAATGGTAATCACGGCCAGCAACTGGGCGATGAAGGGTAATGTGTACGGATCGATGCCGACGGTGGGCGCAATCATAATTGCCAGCATGGCCGGATAGATGCCGGCGCAGCCGTTCTGGCCGATCGTGGCGCCGAAGGACGCGGCGAAGTTGGCGATGCCTTCCGGCGTGCCCAGCCGCGCCGTCTGGGTCTGCACGCTCATGGGAATGGCGCCGGCGCTGCTGCGCGAGGTGAAGGCGAAGGCCAGCACGGGGAAGATTTTTTGCGCATAGCGGCGCGGATTGAGGCCGGACAGCGCAATGAGCAGCAGGTGCACGCAGAACATCAGGCCGAGCGCGCTGTACGAGGCCGCTACGAAACTGATCAACTTGAGAATGTCGGCAATGCTCGACTCCGACACCACCTGGGTCATCAGCGCGAACACGCCGTAGGGCGTCAGGCGCAACACCATGGTAACCATCCGCATGACGATGACGTGGGCGACCTTGATGAAGTGCGCAAAGGAGGCAAACATGTCCGGCTGCTTGCCGGCAATGCCGTTGGCGGCGACGCCGACGAAAATCGAGAACACGACAACCGCAATGGTGGACGTCTTGCGCACGCCCGTCATGTCGAGGAAGGGATTGGCGGGAATGAAGCTGAGGATCATCGAGGGCAGCGAAATGGCGGCCGCGTCAGGCAGCTTGCCCTGTAAATACTGACCGCGCGCCAGTTCGGCGGCGCTCGACGTGAGGCCGACGGCCGTCAACCCGAACACCTTGGCCATCGCGATGCCGATCAGCGCCGCCACGGTCGTCGTCGCCATCAGGGTGCCGATGGTCAGTACGCTGATCTTCCCCAGCGAAGTGGCATCACGCAACTTGAGGATGGCCGAAATGATCGAGACCATAATCAGCGGCATGATGATCATCTGCAGCAGTTTGACGTAGCCGCTGCCCACGATGTCGAGGTAAGCGCCGGTCTCTGCGACCACGGGCGAACTGGCGCCGTAGATGGCCTGAATCACCCCGCCGAGCAGCACGCCGATCCCCATGCCCGTAAAGACGCGCTTGGTAAACGAGAAGTGGGCGGCCTGCATGCGGTATAGCGCAGCGCAGACGGCCAGCGCCACGATGATGTTGAGGATCAGCGGCAAATTCATGGGCTCTTTCGAAAAAATCCTGTGCGCAATGCACTGTGATGTTGCATTTTATCCAGTATCGGCGCTGCCTGCATCCGCGCTGTGGCGCACGGAAAGATTCGCCGTCCAGGCTGCAGTTTTTCCGCCGTTCTGATTCTCCATCGTAATCATTGGACAACAAGCGCGTCTTGATCTGATCCTGCGCAAATCTCCTGTGACCTCAGCGGCGCGCGCGGGACGCGGCAGGGCCATCATCGACCCATGGCGCCACACCTGTCTGTCCAGATTTCTCCGCCGCACAAGCGGCCTCCAATTCAAGAGGGAGTCCTTCGATGACACACTTTCCCCAGTACCTCAATCACGCCGGCCAGCGCCTAGCTGCCGTGGCTGTGGCGTTCGCCGGCCTGTTCGTAGCCGCCTTCGCCCCGCTCCCGGCCGCGGCGCAGGGCGGCGTCGTTGCCGACCATCAGAGCGCGGCCGTGCGCTACCGGGTCGCCAATCTCGGCTCGGGCGACACGACCACTTACCCGAAGATCAACAGCGCCGGCCAGGTCGCCTTTTCCCTGTTCGACGGCAGCACGCCCGCCGCCTGGACTTTCGACGGCAAGCGCATCATCAATCTGGGCACGCTGGGCGGATCGTGGTCTTACACCAGCGGCATCAATGAGCGCGGCCACATCGTCGGATATTCCTCAGCCAGCGACGAAGGCATCGGCCGCGACCGTGCGTTCCGCTGGACGGCGGCGACCGGCATGGTCGATCTTGGCGCGCTGGGCGGATTCCGGTCCTACGCCAACGCCATCAACAACAGGGAAGAGATAGCAGGTTTTGTTCGCGGTAGCGGGCCGGACCGTGCGTTCCGCTGGAGTCCTGCCATCGGCATGGAAGATCTGGGCATCCTCGGCACCAGTGAATCGCAGGCGAGGGCATTGAACGATTACGGCCTGATCGCAGGCTCATCGCAAAGCGCCGGCGGCATTCTGCACACCTTCGTCTGGACCCGGGCCCGCGGCATCGAGGACATCGGCACCCTGGGCGGCCTCGAATCGATTCCCGTCGCAGTCGGCGCGCGCGGCGAAGTTGCCGGCAGTTCCGACACCTTCGGGATTGACAATAAGCGGCACGCCTACCTGTGGACGCGTGCTGGCGGCATGCGCGACCTGGGCGCACTGGGGGGCGGTGATTCGGACGTGAAGGCGATGAGCCCGAACGGCATCATCATCGGCACCATCTATGGCAACGGCACCACCCGCACCATGACCTGGACTGCGGCGCACGGCATGGTCGACGTGGGTACGCTGGGCGGCGCCAGTGCGCGACCCGGCGGCGTCAACAGTCTGGGGCAGGTGGTGGGCGCGGCGGCCGACAAGAGCGACGTGCAGCGGGCATTTTCCTGGACGCGGGCGCAGGGTATAAGCGATCTGAACGGGCGCCTGGTGAATGCGCCGGCGGGCCTGTTCCTGACGAAAGCCGAGGCGGTGTCCGACAACGGCGCCATCATCGCCAGTTCCAACGCCGGCCTGGTGCTGCTGCGCCCGGTCAGCCAGGAAAAACTGCCCGCGCCCGTTGTGGGCCCGATCCAGTTGCCCGAGGCGGGCCGCACCTGCTGCGCCACCGAGATGCATGTGGGCTTCACCGACGGCAACCCGGCCGAACAGCACCGGGTCACGGTCGACTGGGGCGACGCCTTCCTTGACACGGCGCTGGTCGCTGAAAAAGGCGGGGAGGGCAGCGCCAGGGCCCATCACATCTATCACGCGCCTGGCCTGTACACCGTCGTGGTCAGGGTCATCGATAGCAGGGGCAATGCAAGCAGCCTGCGGCGCGACCTGGTGGTGACCGGCGCCGGTCCGCTCGCCGCCGGCAGCGGCCGCTTCATGGCGCCGATGGGCGCCGATTCCGCCGCGCCGAAGCAGGCCGGCACTGCCGCCTTCCGTTTTGTGGCGCCCGGGGCGCAGTCCCCGCAAGGCATGCTCAGCTTCGTGACCGAGCGGCTGCTATTTCGCGCCGCCACCGTGAGCAATACCGCGAAACTGGCCGGCGTGGCTGGCGTCCAGCACATGAGCGGCACGGGCCAACTCAATGGCAAGGATGGCTACCATTACAGCCTGACGGCAGCGAGCGCAGCGCCAGGCAGCCAGGCTCGCTTCGGTCTGCGCATCTGGCACAGCGATCCGGTCAGCAAGGCGGAAGTGACCGACTTCGACAATTCGCGGGCTGACGCATCGGCGCGCGGCAGTGTCCTGTCGGAGGGCGTCATTGCCGTCGCGCCCTGAGGTGCGGCGTGCTGGCCAGCTTATAGCAGAAGCTGCCAGTAGCCGACGTCGCGCCATTGCCCGAACTTGAAGCCGACTTCCTTGAAGTGCGCAGTCTTTTCAAAGTTGAAGCGCTCGTGCAAGGCGATGCTGGCATCGTTGGGGAGGGCGATGCCGGCAATGGCAAGGTGAAAGCCGCGCTCGCGCAAGCGCGCCAGCAGGGCCCTGTACAGCGCCTTGCCGGCGCCGCCACCGACGGCGGCGGCAGCCACGTAGACGGAGGTTTCGACAGCAAAGCGATAAGCGGGCCGCACCCGCCATTTGCTGGCGTAGGCGTAGCCGATGATGATGCCGCCGCGCTCGGCAACCAGCCACGGCAGACCGTCCGCCTGCAGTTCGGTGATCCTGCCAGCCATGGCGGCGGCCGCGACGGGGTCTTCTTCAAAGCTGATTGCCGTCGTCAGGACATAGTGATTGTAGATTGACGCCAGCGCCGGCGCGTCGGCTGCGCTGGCGTCGCGCAAGCTCAGGTCGGAAGAGGCAGAGATGGTGTCCATGGGTCTGTGCATGTGTCAGTAGGGCGTTGGCGGGCGTTTGCGTTCAGGGGTCAAGCTTGATTGTAGAGAGGAACAATGTATCTGAGTAAATATTGTGACATTGGCGTGCCCCGCCTACCATAAGCGCCACGATTTTTTTCGTGATTCCTGAACCTTTCGAAGCACAGATGCGTCTGAGTTGATCGCCATCAAACACCTGCCTCAGCGCCCGGTGCGCGGGGGCTGCGGTGCGCCATGATGATCGCCCAACGCATCGGGAAGCCGTCCACCCAGCTCTGCGGCACCCCTTGCGCTTTCAACTGTGACGGAGTTTTTAATGTTCAATTTTCCAGAATCGACCTCTTCAGTATTTAACAATCAAACTCTCCTCCAATTTCCTGCCACCCCGGGTTTGCCGCCACGGGGCATACAGCGGCGTGCCATGACGACTGCCATTGCGGCCGCTGTCGCGGCCGTCTCGCTGGTTCAAATACCAACCGCGTCTGCCCAGTCGGCTCGCGCCGCCGATAGTGCGGCCGCGCCGGTGCGTTACCGCGTCATCAACCTCGCGCCAGGGCAGCTTGCGCAGCAGCCTGCCGTCAATGCGAACGGTCAGGCCATTGTCTCCGTCAGCGATGGCGACCAGTACCGCGCCTGGTTTTTCGATGGCGCGCGCACGCAGCCCCTTGGCCGTGCCGACTGGCCCCTGATGTACGCCACCGGCCTGAACGACCGGGGCGAGGTCACCGGCTCCGGCGGCGCCAGTTTCGACAGCCAGCACGCCTTCCACTGGAGCGCCGCTGCAGGTCTGCAGGATATCGGCGGCGCCGCCCCCTCTTCGCACGCCACCGCCGTCAATCGCGACGGCGTGATTGCCGGCGACACCGCGTCCCCGCTCGAACCGGTGCATGGCGTGCGCTGGACCGCAGCGGGCGGCCTGGAACAGCTTGGCTCGCTGAATAACTTCACCACCGTGCCGGTGGCGATCGGCGATGACGGCCTCATCACGGGCTTTTCCGACACCGCCAGTAATGATACGCACGCATTTGCCTGGACCCGGGCCAACGGCATCCGCGACATGGGCACGCTCGGCGGCGCCGCTTCCTATCCGGTCGCTGCCGGCGCCAGCGGCCAGGTGGCTGGCTATTCCCAGCTAAGCGGCGCAGACGGTCACTGGCGCGCCTTTTACTGGACGGCGGCGGGCGGCATGCGCAACCTCGGCGCCCTCAACGGCACCGATTCGTTTGCGCTGGCCATGAACCGCCTCGGCCAGGTCGCCGGTGTGATCAATCTCGACAATGGCTACCAGCGGGGCTTTTCCTGGACGGCGGCCGGCGGCATGGTCGACATCGGCACCCTGGGCGGACCGGGCGCCCGGCCCCTGGCGGTCAACGGCAAAGGCGTGCTCGGCGGCTGGTCCTGGAATGCCAGGCAGGCGTCGCGCGCCTTCCTCTGGAGCGCAGGCGCCAGCATGATCGATCTGGACACCCGCCTGGTCAATGCGCCCGCGGGCCTGCACCTGCAATCGGCGGCGGCGGTGTCGGACAATGGTGTGATCGTGGCCGAATCGAACGTCGGCCTGGTCCTGCTGCGGCCCGTGGGGCAGGCGGCGCATCCGGCGCCGGTGGTGGGGCCGATCGACACCGCGGCGATCATCAAGCCGGGCAGCGCCGCCGCGGTGAAACTGGCCTTCAACGACAGCGACGCGGGCGACACCCATCGCATCGACTGGCAATGGGGTGACCAGACCATGGAAACGGGCCAGGTGCACGAAGCCAATGGCAGCGGTTCCGCCAACGCCGTGCACGTCTACCGTGCCGCCGGCACCTATACCATCACGGCACGGGTGAGCGACACGGCGGGCAACAGCACCACAGTCAAGCGCGATGTCGTCGTCGCCGACCCGGCGCGCGGCACCACGGCCGCCACTGGCCAGGTGCTGTCGCCGCAAGGCGCCGTGCGCGCAGAGCCGTCGCAAAGCGGGGCGGCGCGCTTTACCTTTGTCGCACCAAGCGCGGGCGGGAGCGCAGGCGCTCAGGCAGTGGCAGGGGCGCCGGCCGGTCTGCGCTTTTCAACCGGCAAGACCTCATTTGCCAGCTCCAGCGTTGTGCGTGGCGCGCCGGCCGCGCCAGACCAGCAGCGTTTCAGCGGCGCCGGCGAGCTCAATGGCAAGGGCGGCTATCAGTACAGCCTGACCATTGCAGCCGCGGCAGCGCCTGCAGCCCCGGCCTCGGCGGGTGGCGATGGGGCCAGCCAGGGCACAGGGCAGTTCGCGCTGCGCATCTGGCACAAGGATCCGTCCAGCCAGTCCGACATCGTCGATTATGACAACAGCGCCGGCAAGCTGGGCACGGGTACGCGACTGAGCGAAGGCGCCGTCGTGCTCGCGCGATGACAGCTTGGTCTGGGCATTGCGCAGTGCAGGCCGCGCAATGCAAAAAGCCCGCAAACTTGCGTTTGCGGGCTTCGTACATATTCGTGGTAGGCCGTGCGGGATTCGAACCTGCGACCAACGGATTAAAAGTCCGCTGCTCTACCAGCTGAGCTAACGACCCGAAAGAAGCAAGATTATAGGGGGCGTCGGCGGTCCTGTCAAATGCTCTACAGCCCTTAATTTTGCATTGCGCTTACTTCAGCACTGCAAGGCGATCCTTGGCGGCGGCAGCAGCGGTCGAGTCCGGGTATTTGGTAACCAGACTCTGCAGCGCCTTCCTGGCGTTTTTCTTGTCCTTCAGCTCGGCGTAGCTGCTGGCGATGTTGAGCATGGCGTCAGGCGCTTTCGGGCTGTCACGGTAAGTCGAGGCCACCACTTCCTGGGCCGCGATCGCATTCTTGTAGTCGTGCTGGGCGTAATAGGCATTGCCCAGCCAGTACTGCGCGTTCGAGGCGTAGCCGGAGGTGGGGTAGCGGCGCACGAAGTCGGCCAGCGCGGCGGCGGCCGTCTTGTAATCGCCCGATTTGAACGTCGCCATGGCGGCGTCGTAGGACTTCAGTTCGCCCGGGTCGACTTCCGCGGTCTTGCCGTCGATACTGACCTGGCGGGGCTCGAGCTTGGCGATGCGCGCGTCGAGGTCGGCGTAGAAATCTTTCTGGCGCTTCTGGACGTTGCCGATGTCGTTGGCCAGCACTTCGATCTGGCCGCGCAGCTTGGCGATTTCCTGCAGGGTTTGTTCTTGCTGGTTGACCAGGTCGAGCGCATCGCGCTTGTCCGATTTGTTGTCCAGGCGGGCATTCACGTCGCGGGTCAGGCTGTCGACCTTGGTGCGCAGATCGAGGATGGCTTTGCGCGCTTCGTCGTCATCGAGCAGGCCGGCGTGGGCAGCGAGCGGCAGCGCCGCTGCCATCGCCATGCAGGCTGCGGCGAGACGGGTTTTGAAAATGGTATTCATGATCGTAACTTTCTAAAAAACGGCTCGCTAAATCGGAATTGCTCAGCATTGCTCAGGCGGCAGGCGCTCTGCTGAATCGGCAGCGGGCCCGCATACTGCCGCGCCAAAAAAATTGGGGCGGATGCAGTCTGCACCGCACGCCACCCCTTGTCAATCAACCGGCGCGTGGCGCATGCCTCGCTGTTCCGGTTCTGCCTTACAACAATCAATAAACGATGTCAGCGCGGCGGTTTTCAGCCCAGGCTGCTTCGTTGCTGCCCTGTGCTTTTGGCTTTTCCTTGCCCAGCGAAACGGCTTCCATCTGCGACTCGGGCACGCCCAGGGTCGACATGGCTTTACGGACGGCTTCGGCACGCTTCTGGCCCAGCGCCAGGTTGTACTCGGTGCCGCCGCGCTCGTCGGTATTACCCTGGATCAGGATCTTGCGCTGCTTGTTCTTGTTCAGGTAAGCCGAGTGATTTTCCACGACTGGCTTGGCATCGTCGCGCACGGCGTAGCTGTCGTAGTCAAAATAGACGCTGCGCTTGGCCAGCACGCCCTGCGGATCGTTGAGGGGATCGACTGCGCCGGTCTCGACTGGACGAACATCGCGGCTGGTGTCCACGGGCGCGGCGGTGGCAGTCGGGGCGCGCTCGACGACCGGCGGTTCGGCCAGCTTGACAGGCGAGCTGCAAGCGGAGAGCAGGGCGGCGCTCGTGACGATGAAAGCTAAACTTTTATAATTGCGCATGTTTTCTTCTCCTGTTCAGGGTTGGGACTTCATCAAAACGTGTGCAGCAAGGTTGTCAATCCCCCGGCTGCATATCATTGCTAAGTTACTACAAAAAAACATTTTGCGTGCGGGAGCGCCGATTTGGCGGCCCCGTGCCGCGGTCCACCTGCACCGCGCCGCCGCTTACTTCATGAACGGACCCCAGTTCGGCTCGCGGATATTGCCCGCTTGCGTGGTCAGGCGTTGCTTGACCTTGCCATCGACCGAGACCACCGCCAGCCCGGGACGGCCGCCCTTGGTGGCGTACATGATGTATTTGCCGTTGGGCGAAAAGCTCGGTTCGCCCGCACCTTCGGCCAGACGAAGTTCCTGGCCGCTGTTCAAATCCATGGCGTACAGCGAGAAGCCGCCATCGCGCTGGGAAATCCAGGCCATGGTCTTGCCGTCGGACGACAGGCGCGGGCTGATATTGTAGGGGCCATTGAAGGTCACCCGCGATGCCGGCCCGCCGTCGGCGCTCATCTTGTAAATCTGCGGACCACCGCTGCGGTCGCTGGTGAAATAAATGCTGCGCCCGTCGGCCGAGAACTGCGGTTCGGTGTCGATGCCATTGCTGTTGGACAGGCGACGCAGGCCGCTGCCGTCGGCATTGACGCTGTACACCTGCGAATGGCCGTCTTTCGACAAGGTCACCGCCAGCTTGCGTCCGTCCGGCGCCCAGGATGGCGCCGAGTTGCTGCCTTTTTCGTTCGACACCACCTTGCGCCCGCCGGTGACCAGGTCCTGCACATAGATCACGGGTTTGCGCTGCTCAAAGGACACATAGGCCACCTTGCTGCCATCGGGCGACCACGACGGCGAGATGATCGGTTCCTTGCCGTACGCGGCCACCTGCATGCCTTCGCCATCGGCGTCCGCCACTTCCAGGCGGTATTCATTGCGGCCGGCCTGCGTGACATAGGCGATGCGGGTGGCAAACGCGCCGCGGGTGCCAGTCAGCTTTTCATAGACATCGTCGGCGATCTTGTGCGCGGCAAGGCGGGTCGACTTGGGCGCCACGGCATTCGACATGGTCGACAGTTCGGCCGACTTGATCGTGTCGAGCAATTTGTAGCGCACATCGAGGCGGCCATCGGCGCCCTTGCGCACGCTGCCGACCACCAGGGCGTCAGCGCCGCGGCCTTTCCACTGGGCGTAGTCGATCGGCGTGCTTTCCGACAGGACGGTGCCGGCATCGATCACCTTGAACACGCCGCTGCGCTCGAGGTCGGCGCGGATGATGGCCGAGACCTGGGCGGGTGCGACGCCTTCGTCCGCAAAAGCGGCGACGGCGACAGGGATCTGGTTACTGGAGACGCCGGCGATTTCAACGCGCACCTGGGCGCTGGCGGGCAGGGCCGCGACGAAACCGGCGGCAATCAGGATCGAGCTCAGAGTTTTATTCATAAATCAGTCAGTTCCATATTTGAAGAATGCGTTGGGCTTCAACATGAAGGCCGCCCGCGATGGCGTGCGCCTAGTTCAGGTCCTTCATCTTGAAAGCGATCACGAGTGTTCGCTCCACGGTACCATCTTTCTTCTTGGGTAGTGGTTCCGCTTTCCTGATGCCTTTCTCAACGGCATCGTCGAAGCTGCCTACGCCGCTGCTCTTGATCAGTTTCACACTGATGATGTCACCGCTGGGCAATTGCTCGATCCTGAATTCAGCCGTCGGGTTGCCTGGTACATCGGTGTCGCCCGAGTACGAGGTGGCGCCCTTGACCTTGGTACGGATACTTGCCAGGTAGCCCGTATCGGAGCGCGGCGCTGTCGACTTGGCCGCCTCGCCCGTGCCGCCCACGCCGGACAGCATGCGTTTCATTTCGGCGTCATGCAGGGCCTTGAGTTTGGCCGCGTCGGCGGCCTCAGCCTTCGCTTTGGCCAATTTCTCGCCTTTCTGTTTCTCGGCCAGTTTTTTCTCAGCCGCTTTCTCTTCCGCCTTCTTGTCGGCAAGCGCCTGCGCCTTTTTCTCGGCTGCTTCCTGTTCCTTGCGGGCAGCGAGTTGTTCGGCCTTCTTCTGCTCCTCTTTCAGCTTGGCTTCACGCGCTTCCTCACGCCGCGCTTCTTCACGCCGATCTTTCTCACGCTCTGCATCCGCCAGTTTCTTTTGTTCCTGCTTGCGCTTTTCGCGCTCGAGCGCGATATCGGGCGGCTTTGGCGCCGGCGTCTCGTCGACCACTTTCGGTGGCAGCGGTGGTGGCAGCGGTTTTGGCGTCGGCTCCGGTTCCGGCGCCTCGATTTCCCGCGGCGGCGGTGCCGGCGGGGCAGCAGCCTGGGTCTTCATGTCCCACACTTCAGCCTCGACCGTGACCGGTTCATGGTTCTGCCAGTTGATGCCGATGAACAAAAAGGCGAGCAGACCCAGGTGCACGGCCGCGGCCAGCGCGATCGACGGCCAGCGGCTCGGCTCGGGCGGGACGCGGTAGGGACTGCCGGTATCGGGGGAGATGGTCGCCATGTCTGCTTGCCTGCTTATTTGGTGGCGAGGCCGACGCGGGTAATGCCCATTTTTTTCGACTCTGAAATCAGCTGGATGACCGCGTCATATTTGCTCTCACGGTCGCCCGCGATCAGCACGGGGTAGTCCGGATGTTCGGCGTGCAAGTTGCGCAGGGCCCGCAGTGCAGCGGTGCGGTCCGGCACGTCCTGGGCGGGCGTGCTGTTTTTGCCGGCGATGCCGATCGACAGGGAGGCGTCCGGCTTGAGCTGGACCTGGATGTAATCGTCCGGCGGCAGCGCCGATTTTTCTGCGTTGGGCAGGTTGATGACGTTTGGCGTATTCGACTGCGGCACCGCCATGAAAATGATCAGGAGAACCAGCATGACGTCGATGTACGGCACGACGTTGATTTCCGACTTGAATTTGCGGCCCCGGCCACCGCGCATGCTGCTATTGAAGGACGCCATGATGAGCCTCCTGCTTAGCGCGACTGGCGCTGCAGAATATTGGAAAACTCTTCGACAAAGCTTTCAAAGCGGATCGCCAGTCGGTCGATGTCGTGCGTAAAGCGGTTATAGGCAACGACGGCCGGAATGGCGGCGAACAGGCCGATGGCGGTGGCGATCAGGGCCTCGGCAATGCCGGGGGCCACGATGGCCAGGGTTGCCTGCTGCACGCTGGCAAGGCCGCGGAAGGCGTTCATGATGCCCCAGACCGTGCCAAGCAGGCCAATGTACGGAGACACGGAACCAACCGACGCCAGGAAGTTCAAATGGATGTCGAGGGCATCGAGTTCGCGCTGGAACGCGGCGCGCATGGCGCGGCGTGAGCTGTCGAGCACGGCGCCCATGTCCAGGTTTTCGCGCGATACCTGCTTGCCCTTGATGAATTCGCCCATGCCCGATTCAAAGATGCGGGCCAGGGCGCCGCTCTGGTCGCGCTGGCTGCTCGCGCTCTGGTGCAGGGTGTGCAGATTACCGCCCGCCCAGAAACTGCGCTCGAACTGTTCAGTCTGGCGCCGGGCGGCCCGGATCGCGAACATCTTACGGAAGATATAGGTCCAGCTAACAACGGAAATACCTACCAGCAGCAACATGATCAATTTCACGATCAGGTGCGCGTTGGCGATAAGGGCAATAAAGGAAAGGTCTTGGGCGACGTTCATTGGCGGCGTTTTTTCGGCGGCGAAGTGGTAAGAAGAAGGGAGTCAGCCGGCACGCATGCGATCGGCAACGACAGTGGGCATGGGCAGGGGGCGCACGCCGGCGCAATCGACGCAGGCCACCTTGACCCTGCCGGTGGCAAGCAGGGTGGTGCCACGGTGGGCGGTTTGCAGGAATTCGACAGAGGCGCGCCCCAGCTTTTCTATGGTCAGGGTCAATGTTATCGCATCATCGAGTTTCGCTGGCGCATGATAGTCGACGCTGGCCCGCTTGACGACGAACATCGCGCCGTGCGTGTCGACCAGGTGCTGCTGATGCAAGTCCAGGCTGCGCAGCCATTCGGTGCGGGCACGCTCAAAAAACTTCAGATAATTGGCGTAATAGACGATCCCACCGGCATCGGTATCCTCATAGTAGACACGTATTGTCCAGGTAAAACTTGGAGGCATTTCATGCGCCATAAGTGGTGACGGTGGGTATTTTACGCGAATCATCGGCGCTTATGTGCTTTAGCGCACTAAGCGATCTCAGCCGTGGAGCTTAACTGAGCAGTAGACAATACTGTCAAGCGACCAACAACATTTGTAACAATTCTTCACATCTTGGGCCGACCCGCGGCCGGCGCCGGTGCGCGCAATCAGCCGCGCTTGATGTTGAACGGTGAGAAACCCTGGCAGGTCGGCATCATCTCGATGGTATTGATGTTCACGTGCGGGGGCAGGGTGGCGATCCAGTAGGCGGTTTCGGCGATATCGTGCGCCGTCAGTGGCTGGGTACCCTCGTAGACTTTGGCGGCCGCCGCGGCGTCGCCCTTGAAACGTACGTTGGAAAACTCCGTGCCGCCGCACAGGCCCGGTGCGATATTGGTGGCGCGCACGCCCGTTCCCACCAGGTCCGCCCGCAAATTGAGGGTAAATTGCTCGACGAAGGCCTTGGTCGCGCCATATACATTGCCGCCCGGGTAAGGATAAAAGCCCGCCGTTGAACCGAGGTTGATGACCAGGCCGGAACCCCGTTCCACCATGCCGGGCAGCAGCGCGCGCGTCATGGTCACCAGTCCTGTGCAATTGGTGGCGATCATGGTTTCCCAGTCTTCCAGCGAGGCGGATTGGGCCGGCTGGGTGCCGAGCGCCAGGCCGGCGTTATTGATCAGCACGTCCACCTGGCGCCAGGATTGGGGCAGCAGGGCCAGCGCTTCTTCAATCGATCCCTTGCTGGTCACGTCCATTTCCAGCGGCAGGGCCCGCTCTCCCAGTTCAGTCGCAAGCGCATCGAGCCGGTCCTTGCGCCGCCCGCTGAGCACCACCTGGTGGCCGTGGCTGACGAATACGCGGGCCATTTCGGCGCCGAAGCCGGACGAAGCGCCGGTGATGAAGACGATCATAGGAAGTTCCAGTGTAAGGGACGCAAGACGAACACCAGCGCACAGGGCGCGCCAATGCGGGACGGATTAAATTGTAGCCGAATTGGCCAGAGTTGCCTGTCGCCCGGCGCTGGTGGCCCGGGGATTCGTTGTCTTGTCAGTCCGGCAGCGCCTTCCTTGCCCTATTTTGGGGATTAAACTACAATTTGGCCTCCATTATGTCTCACGTAACTGGCGAAACGCCGCGGCAATCACGCCGCTTGGCAAGGTGGACATCCACCGGGGAACGTGAGATTTCACTTGGAGCGCCTGACCAGCGCGGCTCCTCCTGCGTCGCGCCGCCGTGCTTCCTGCCTGCGCCGACGCAGCAGATCGCCGCGCCAGTTTTGCGCTCTTAGCCGTTCGCCTGGGCAGCCACCGATGGAAGCGCGCGTGAGGCTGCCTGTCCGTTTACATTGACCTCATGCGTTCCCTACTGCCAGGTGCTGCGCACCGCTACCCGATTGGAGTTTTTCATGTTTGCAAAAGATCACACGCTCGCCAAGGTTGACCCGGACCTGTGGGCCGCGATTCAAAAAGAAAACCAGCGTCAGCAGGATCACATCGAGCTGATCGCTTCCGAAAACTACACCTCGCCCGCCGTCATGGAAGCCCAGGGCTCCCAGCTGACCAACAAGTACGCCGAAGGCTACCCCGGCAAGCGCTACTACGGCGGCTGCGAATATGTCGACGTCGCCGAGCAGCTGGCGATCGACCGGGTCAAGCAACTGTTCGGCGCGGAAGCGGCAAACGTGCAGCCGAACTCCGGTTCGCAGGCGAACCAGGGCGTCTTCTTCGCCATGCTCAAGCCGGGCGACACCATCATGGGCATGTCGCTGGCCGAAGGCGGCCACCTGACCCACGGCATGGCGCTGAACATGTCGGGCAAATGGTTCAATGTCGTTTCATACGGTCTGACTCCAGAAGAAGATATCGATTACGAGGCCATGGAACGCCTGGCCCACGAGCACAAGCCCAAACTCATCATCGCCGGCGCCTCGGCGTTTTCCCTGAAGATCGATTTCGAGCGCTTTGCCAAAGTGGCCAAGGACATCGGCGCCTACTTCATGGTCGACATGGCCCACTACGCCGGCCTGATCGCCGCCGGCCTCTACCCGAATCCCGTGCCGCACGCCGACTTCGTCACCTCGACGACGCACAAATCGCTGCGCGGCCCACGCGGCGGCATCATCCTGATGAAGGCGGAGCACGAAAAAGCCATCAACTCGGCTATCTTCCCCGGCATCCAGGGCGGCCCTTTGATGCACGTCATCGCCGGCAAAGCCGTCGCCTTCAAGGAAGCGCTCGAGCCTGCCTTCAAGGAGTACCAGGCCCAGGTCGTCAAGAACGCCGACGCACTGGCCAAGGCCCTGATCGCGCGCGGCCTGCGCATCGTCTCGGGACGCACCGAATCGCACGTCATGCTGGTCGACCTGCGCGCCAAAAACCTGACGGGCAAGGAAGCCGAAGCGATCCTGGGCCGCGCGCACATGACGACGAATAAAAACGGCATCCCCAACGATCCGCAAAAGCCTTTCGTGACCTCCGGCATTCGCCTGGGCAGCCCGGCCTTCACCACCCGCGGCTTCAAGGAAGAGGACGCGACGATGGTCGGCAACCTGATTGCCGATGTGCTCGACAACCCGCACGACGAAGCGACCATCGAGCGGGTCAAGGCGGAAGTGAAAAAGCTGACTGACAAGTATCCGGTCTACGCAGCTTGACCTGCTAGTTCAGCTTGGAATACGGCGGGCGCCCAGCCCGCGTTGCAGCACCGATGGAGCACCGGCAACACATGAAATGTCCGTTCTGCCAGCATGATGAAACTCAGGTCCTCGACACCCGCGTGTCCGAGGAGGGCGATGCGGTGCGCCGCCGGCGCCGCTGCGCCCAGTGCGACAAGCGGTTTACCACCTATGAACGGATCGAATTGTCGATGCCGATCATCGTCAAGAAAAACGGCAGCCGCACCGAGTTCGATCCCGCCAAACTCAAAGGCAGTCTCATGCTTGCGCTCCGCAAGCGCCCGGTATCGGCCGATGCGGTCGACGCCGCCATCCACCGCATCGAAGACAAGCTGCTCTCTT
>JBJMVV010000146.1:0-26405 GCA_045810505.1 Massilia sp. | reverse complement strand
CTCATCCGGTTCTCCTGAATTTAGTCGGCCGGCCTCAAGCGGGTCCGGCAAGAGATTATTGAGGAGCAGGAAATTTCGATATTGACTGTGAGCAAGCATTTCAATGGTTCATGACGCCCCATCCCAGGACTACGGATGTATTAAAGCGTTCGATACTGACCACGATGGCAAAGTCCGCTACGGAGAGTGATGGCGATGACACAACGAGAAGATATTTCGCCGCGCCGATGATGACGGCACCGTCGGTGCAGCGGAACCGGCTCCTTTCGAGCAGCAGCAGGCATTGGCCGCCTCGAGGGCGCAGGCGCAGGTGGCCGAATGCGAGGCAGTGGGCGCCAGCGATCAGGACACCCTCCTGCCGATGCTGCGATCGACGTCTCCGCCTGATTGGTGCCGGCTACGTTGACTGCAGCAATCCCCCGCCTGCCTGATGCAGCGGGGGCTTTTTTACTTAAACAATCTCTGGCGGATTCAGGTAGGCATTGTCGGGGCCCGACAAGCCTGCCTTGACGGCGCGCGTGCCTTCATCGGCGATCACTTCTTCGACATTGTTCTCGACGCCGTCGAGCGACTGGCTGGCCACCGATGCGGGCGCGGTCTTGGTCATGTCGAAACCGTGGGTCATGTCGGTGTCGAGGAAGCCCACGTGGACGCCCTGGACCAGGATCTTTTGGTCGCGCAATTCGATGCGGCTGGCGTTGGTCAATGCCCAGGCGGCGGCTTTCGAGGCGGCGTAGGCGGCCAGGAAGGGGCGCGATATCCAGACGGCGTCGGACAGGATGTTGACGATCGCGCCGCCGCCGTTGGCTGCGAGCACGGGGGCGAAGGCCTGGGTGACGTTGAGGACGCCGAAATAATTGGTGGCGAAGATGCGGTGGGCGACCTCGGCGTGGGTGGCGTCGAGGGCGGTCGGCAGCAGCTGGGCGATGCCGGCGTTGTTGACCAGCAAGGTTACGTCGGCGCACTGGGCTGCGGCGGCAGCGGCGGAAGCGGGATCGGTGACGTCCAGGCGGACGGCGATAACGCCCGGGATATCGACGGTTTCAGGATTGCGTACGCCAGCGTAGACCTTGGTGGCGCCGCGCTTGAGCAGTTCCTTGGCGAAGGCCAGGCCCAGGCCGCGGTTGGCGCCGGTGACGAAAGCGACGGAATTTTTGATGTTCGACATGATAGGACTCCAGATTGTGACTGCGATTTTTAGATTGCGGTCGCAATCTATATATCAATAGTATTGGTCGCAATCATTGAAGTCAAGGGAAATTTTGCGATTTCCTGATTTTAATTATGGTCGCCACCAAAGTGAGGTAAAATAAGTCAGGCAAACCTCTACCACGGAGCCAGGCATGAAAATCACCAAGGAAAAAGCGGAAGAAAACCGCGTCGCGCTGGTCGCGGCGGCAGCCCGGCTGTTCCGGGAAAAAGGTGTGGACGGCGTGGGGGTGGCGGAAATCAGCAAGGTGGCGGGGCTGACTCACGGCGCCCTGTATGCGCACTTTCCGTCGAAGGAAGCGCTGGCCGTTGAGGCGATGAAGCTCGGCAAGGACCAGGCGAAATCGAAGCTGATGGAGGGCAATCGAGACGGCGAACCCGATCTCGAGGCGTTTGTGGCCTACTACCTGGCCCCGGAACAACGCGACAATTACGCCGAGTCCTGCGCGCTGGCGGCCGCGGCCAGCGAAATCGGCCGCCACGAAGCTGCTTTGAGCGCCGTGTCCACCGAGTCCTTTTTAAATACCATCAACGCTTTTGAAAAGCGCCTTGTCGCGAACCAGCCGCAGTTGAATGCGCGCCCGCAGGCGATGGCCCTGATGGCAAGCCTGATCGGGGCGATGGCAATGGCGCGCGCCACCGTCAAGAGTCACCCCGAAGTATCAGCGCAGATACTGGAAGGCGCGCATCAACTGGTGAACGACGCCCTCAACAAGCGCTGAGCTTACTGCGCTTCGGCGTCGATCGCCGCGATGATTTCGTTGACCTTGGCCTGGGCGGCGGCGTTGCCCTGCTCGGCCGATTGCACATATAAGGTCAGGGCCTGCTCGAAATTCTGTTCGACGCCCACGCCATAAAAATACATCGAAGCGAGATTGCACTGGGCGACGGGGTTGCCCTGCACGGCGGCCAGTTGAAACAGTTGCGCCGCTTTTTCCACGTTCTGCTCGACGCCCTGGCCGTTGTCATACATCACACCCAGATTGGTTTGCGCGGAGGCGTTGCCGTTCGAGGCCGCGCGGCCCAGCCATAGCAGGGCCTGTTCGTTATCCTGCGGCACACCACGGCCCAGGTCGTACATCACGCCCAAGTTGTACTGCGCCATGTCATTGTTCTGCTCCGCCGCCAGCCGGTACCAGTGCACCGCCTGGTCGAGATCGGGCGTGCCATCGGCGGCGCGTTCGTAGAGTACGCCAAGGTTGTACTGGGCGGTGGCGTTGCCCTGCTCTGCCAGCGCCTTGCAGATCTCCAGGGCGCGCGCGCCGTTGCCGGCCTCGGCCGCTGCGGCGGCTTCGCTGAGCGCCTGGTCTTCCGGAGAAAGTTGTTCGTTTGCTGCTTGCATCGGTAAAGCTCCTGGTCGGATTCTGCGGCCCATCCACAGCGCTGGCGCCATCGCTTGCTGCGATATGGCGCCAGGGCATCAAAATTATCACACACTCAGCGAAGCATGCCGAATTTCGGGCCGCCGCGATCTGCCGAATACAGGGGCAAATCGGCAAAATGGACGGTTACGGACAACTGCCGTAGGCGTAGTAGCCCGCCGAGGTGCGCCGCACGTCCGTGTAGGCGGCGGTGGAGTAGTAGCCCAGGTACTGGTTCGAGTTGGTGGCGTAGGCCTGGCCGTCGCTGCCGACGTAGGCGCGGCCGTAGTAGACGTGCCAGTAATTGCTGTCGTACCAGTGGCCGCAGGTAAATGGGGCCGCCGTGTTGCCGCTGGTGATGCGGTCGATCATGGTTTTGATTGCCACCATCTGGCCGCCGCTCTTTGCCGGGAAATTGACGTCGTCATAGCCCCACCAGTCCCAGCAGCCGTTCGGGTTGGCCGTCGTCGTGGTCGCCTGCGGATACAGCACGATGATGTTGTTGGTGTCGGCCCAGCGGTTGTAGCCCGCGTTCTGATAATAGGCGGTGCCCACCGTCGCGACATTCTGCTTGCAGCCGTGGAAGGCGACGTGCAGGCGGCAACTCTGGTTCGCCGCGCAGGCTGCCGGCACATAGGCGTAGCCGGTGCTGGCCATGCCGTGGCTGCTCGGATTGAAATTGCCCCAGAACGCGGCTTGGTCAAAACTGATGAAGCTGCCGCCAAGGGTGCTGACGTTCTTGGCGTTGAGCGAACCGTACAGCCACTTCAAAATCTCGCCGGCCGCATCGAAGTTGCAGTTGCTGACGTAGGGCGAGGCATTCACGCTGCATCCGTTGCCAAAATAATCGGTCGGCATGGCGTGCTCGGCCGCGATGGTGTTCTTGTAAAAAATGTTTGTGGCCGGGATGTAGTTGCCATACATCGTTTTCAGGTCATTCATCACGGCCTGCTTGACGGTCGAATCGAGCGTCCCGGAAAACAAATAGACCTTCGATGCCGCCAGGTTGCTGGTCGGGTCGATATAGCCATTGCTGGACCAGGTGTTGATGACGGATGTCAGATAGGGCAGATTGCGCGAACCCGTGTCGGCCATGCAGGGACCGGTGGCAATGGCGACATTGCCTTGCGAGCAGTAGACCGGCCCGCCGGCGACGATGCCGGCGCCTTTGCGGATGGTCTTTGAATACGCCACGTGCATCTGCGCGGCCATGTAGGCGCCCGAAGACAGCCCTGAGACGGACACATCGTTAATACTGACATTGTATTTGGGGAGGACTGCAGCGCTGGCGGCATGCGCAACGAGCAGGCAAGCGAACAGACCCGAGAGGGTCGGGGCGAGGCGAAGTTCCATGCGATCTCCTGATATTTTTATTGGATAATGCGCATGGTGCGACTCTGCTGGCTAGCCCTGCGCCAGGTCAAGAATAGGCTGGACGGGGGGATTGTCAAGCGGCGCGCGGCGTTGCCAAACATTTACTGAACAGTCGTTGCCCGCGGCAACAAGGCCGTGCTAGATCCGCTCTACGATCTGCTCGGCCGCCCGCTCGCTCATCACCAGCACCAATTTCAATCGCGCCCGCGTCATGCCGACAAACAGTTTGCGAAAGACCAGTTCGTCGATCTCGGCAAAGTCGATTTCCGTAAAAATGACGGCGGGGGCCGATTGGCCCTTGAAGCGGTAGACGGACTCGGCCAGCAGGCCCCCTTCGCGGAACACGGGGTGGCCGAAGATATCGTACTGGCCCGTAAAAGATTTGAGGGTGTGGGCGTCACCCAGGGTGTCCAGGCGCAGGATGGCGGATTTTTCGCGGCCGCGAAAAGCCGCGATGGCGATGTCCTGGCGGGCGAAACCGGCGGCCAGGCACAGGGTGATGGCGTGCTTGGTTTGCGCCAGCATGGCGTCGACATCGCCGTCGGGATAAACCAGCGCTTCAATGTCGGCCCCTTCAAACGGGCTGGCCGCTTCGACCGGCTCGCGCGCCTCGCCGTCGACGGCAATCGCTGCCAGCATGTCGACAATCTGGCGGGGACTGCGGTAATTGGCGTTCGAGTGCAGGGTGACCCAGCCTGGCAAGGGCACGGCTTCGCGGCCATACAGGTTTTGCGTGGGGTCTTCCAGCCAGATGGCGCGGCCCGGGTCCTTGAGCATGCGCAGCAGGATGTCGCGCCAGGCGATGGAAAAATCCTGGCCCTCGTCGATGATGAGCACATCGTACTTCCAGGTTTCGGGCAGGTCCGCTTCGGCCAGGGCCGTTTCCATGTCCGTAAAAACGTCGGGCGAGCCGTAGTTCGGCGTTTCGCCGCGCGCGCGCAGAAAAGCATCGCCCAGCATGTGGAAGGTGGCGACCCGCCCGCCCGCGGGCACCAGCCGTTCGATGTGGTCGGCCAGCGGGCGGTTGAAACAGGCATATAAAGGACGCAGGCCCGCTTCGAGCGCGGCCGTGTATTCGGCCAGCGCCAGCTGGGTCTTGCCGCTGCCGGCCGTGCCGATCACGCGCAGGCGATACGGCGAAAACTCGAGCCGGCGCGCCCAGGTGGCCAGCCCGCCCGACAGGCGCGTGACCATCTGCGCGGCGCAGCCGATCATGGCGCTCGGTTCGGGGCGCAGGCTCAAGGTGTCGCCGAGAAAGCGGGCGACTTTTTCAAAGTGTTCCGTGAATGGCTCGTCTTCGCTCACGGGCAGCAACTCGCGCACCATGGCCGGCAGGCGCTCCTTGCTGTTGGCGTCGATGATGTGGCGCGGATCGATGCCGGCCAGCTTGGGATCGCGCACCACGTAGTCGGGGCAGTACAGCAGGTAGTCGATGGAAAGCGTCGGCTCGCCGAAGCGGCGGCACATGGCATCGATGGTGCGCAGGATGTGGGCCTGGATGTTGCGCGGCTTGCCCCGGTAATTCTTGACGAGACCGTCCGGCGTTTCAGTGAGAAAGCCCGCCTTCTGTTCAATCAGCAGCATGCGCCCGTTCGGCGCCAGGATAATAAAATCGATTTCGCCGTAAGCGGAAAAGCCGTTGTCGGCATTGGTCCAGTGCACCCCATGATAGATGCTGTAGGGCGCATCCTCCAGGCTTGCCTCAAGCTGCGCCAGGGTTTCGATCTCGCGCGCGGCAGCGCCCGTTACGGACATTTCACGCCAGCCTGCGGGATGGATATGCGCCATGGAAGCTCGTGCCGCCTCGCGGCGCCGGGTTATTAAAACCTTATTTTATGCCCTGCGGCGGGGCGCACGGTCGGGCATGGCCGCTTTTTTAATGGGGATCTTGATAAGCCCGCAGCCTGGCGCGCAGGCGCCGGTTGTCCAATACCACGCTGATAAAGGCGAGCATGACGAGGATGGTGCCCCCATCGGCGCCGGCATAATGCCAGAAGGCCCAGGCTAGCACTGAGCACACAAGGCCGGCGCCAAGCAGGATGTATTGGTCTTTCAAGGATATATGACGTACGTGCATGGCATCTCCAGGAACAATCAGCCGCCCACTTTGCCCGATTTATGTTCCAGCACAGTTGATCGGCTGCAGACCCCTGTGCATTAGCAGCTAGTGCTGCCCACCGGCAACCGCGCGGGCGATGATCCGCGCCATCGAAGATTGTGCCGCCTGGCGGTACCGTGGTTAATAAAATATCATCCAATGCGCTTCAGCGGAGCGCGCAGCTATATTGGAAGGTATTTATATCGCACGTTCAGCTCTACGCGCCGCACTAGAGCAGCGTTCAAGTCGGAGGGGCTTGATCTACTCGTCCACGCAACTTCGCGCGCAATCGAATATTGTCGACAGTCAGGAGAAGAATAGCAATTGTCGAAATTATGTTGGCGGCGTCCGCACCTAGAAAATGCCAGAAGGACCATGCAAACGCCGCGCAGCCGAGACCGGTCGCTAACAGTGCGAGCTGATTTTTCATCGCGCACCAAATGCCGTGCGCACTACCATTTTTTTGGGCCGACCGTTGTAAAGGTGCGGCGCTTTGTGGAGGGTTTTTTGCAGCCATGGCCGGTACAGGTCGTTCTTTTTCGCGATAAAGATTACGTCAGAGAGCGAAGTTCCTCCCGCGAGAGATCGCCCTGATGCCACGGCGGGGCTTCCAACTACTGCGCCCGCGTAATAAGCAGCCGAACACGCGGCTATGATCGCAAGCCCTTCAAGCTTCGTACCTGCGCCTATGAGTTCGCGCACAGTCACTCCTGTACCGAATTTTTCGATAGCCCCCAAAAGTAGACTAGCGGTGCCCTGTGCTGTTTGAAGTGACCCAAAAAGCGATTCCGGCGCCGGTAAACCTAGCGCATCCATGTTTTCTTTAAAGTAGGAATAGAACTGTGACATTAGTGTCTCCTCGAAAATGTGCTCGTCTAATTTGACTCGTTCACGGTTCCAGGTTGTTGAGATAAAGCATTCTTTCTCATCGTTATCATGTCTTTGTCCGCCACAGTCGGAGGCAAACGGCAAAGGATTTCTTGATCATGCTGCCAACCGGCAACCGCGCGGGCGATGACTCCTTGCACTTGTAGAATCGTTGACATTCCCCCTTGACGAAAGACCGCATGACCACCACCGACTGGTTTCTGCTGATCGGCTTCCTGATGCTGGCGCGGGGCCTGGCCGCGACGACAATTTCGCGTCTGCCCGTGACCTCGGCGATCGTGTACCTGCTTGCCGGCGTCGTGCTGGGCCCGGTGGTGCTCAATGTCTTCCGCTTTGACCCCATCCACAATTCGCGGGTGATGGAAACGCTGACGGAAATTGCGGTGCTCATTTCGCTGTTTTCCGCCGGCGTCAAAATGCCCGTTCCCATCATTTTCAAACGCTGGTCGCCGTCCATCCGGCTGGCATGGCTGTCGATGTCGATCACGGTCGGCATCGTCGCCCTGTTCTCTTATTATGTGCTGGGCCTGCCTCTGGGCGCGGGGGTGTTGCTGGGCGCAATCCTGGCGCCGACCGATCCCGTGCTGGCAACGGATGTGCAGGTGCGCCACGCGGGCGACCACGACACGCTGCGCTTCACCCTCACCTCGGAAGCGGGCATGAACGACGGCTCCGGCTTTCCCTTCGTGATGCTGGGCCTGGCCCTGCTGGGCGTGGGCGACCTGGATATTGGCGCCTGGGGCTGGAAGTGGGCGCTCAGCAATGTCCTGTGGGCGACAGGCGCCGCCATTGCCATCGGCCTGCTCGGTGGCGCGGCGCTGGGGCGGCTCGGATGGGTCTTGCGCAACAAGGATCCCAAGCACGAGGTGCTCGACGACCTGGTCGGGTTGGGACTGATTGCCGTGGTGTACGCCGTGAGCGACCTGGTGCATGCCTGGGGTTTCCTGGCCGTGTTCTTTTCGGGCCTGGCCCTGCGCCAAACGGAGCTGTTGCTGGCGGGCGCCCACAAGAACCGCCAGGGCTTGCTGGTGCCGGACGATCCCAAAGCCGATCCGGCCAATGACGAAACGCCCGATCCGCAAACGACGCCTCTGACCGTCAGCTCCGAGGCGCTGGTGTTCAAGGAGCACCTGGAACGCCTGTCCGAGCTGACCCTGGTGCTGCTGCTGGGCGGCATGCTGACGCTGTCGAGCTGGAACTGGCGCACCTGGGGCACGGCCCTGTTCCTGTTCGTGGTGGCGCGTCCCGTCAGCGTGATGCTCGGCCTGGCAGGCACGGGACTGTCGACCCGCATCAAGTTGATTATCGGCTGGTTTGGCGTGCGCGGCATCGGCTCCATGTATTACCTGATGTATGCGATCAACCATGGCCTGCCAACCCCGCTCGCGCGCGACCTCATCCAGATCACCGTCATCGTGGTCAGCCTGTCGATCATCGTGCACGGCACCAGCGTCAAGCCGCTCATGGACCGCTTCGGCAAACACCGCCACGACAAATCGTAGCGGCCCGTGCCGAAGCTTTATACTCGCGCTACCGACACCATTTCCAGGACCACCATGAAGCGCAGCGCCCTCTTTCTTCTGTTGCCGTTTGCGTTGGCTGGATGCATGCAAGAGACGGCAAGCTACATGGCCGATGGCGCCGAGCATGCCATTTCCCTGCGCGCCGAACAGGATTACTTCTGGAGCGATGCGGTCGTCCTCAAAATGGTGGTGTCGAACCTGCCTGACTGCCAGCGGCAATTCCCCATGACGACTGTCAATACCAACGGTATCGACGTTGAACTGTATGGCGCCGGCGAAGGGGTTTATTCGATGCGGGTCGGCGCCCAGGTGATGCGGGTGGACATGCGCAGCTGTACCCGCCTGACTGAGCCGACCGCCCAGGAACTGGGTCAGCGTGTGGGCGCTTTTAAAATCGGTCCGAACAAAAAGCTGGTGTTCGAGCAGGCGCCCGATGCGCCCCAGCCGCCCGCGCCGGAACCGCGCGGCGCCATCCCTGAGCCGGCTCCCTAGGACCGCACGATGAAATTCGCCCTGAGCTGGCAAGGCTTCGCGCTGGCCTCAGCCGTGTTCGCCGCCATGACGGCCATCCTCGGCAAACTGGGCGTGGCCAATATGAACAGTAACCTGGCCACCCTGATCCGCACCTTCGTCATCCTCATCGTCACCGCACTGATCATCACCGCCCGCGCCGAATGGCAGAAACCCGGCGGTGGCAGTTGGGTCGGCTGGGCCTGCCTGCTGGCGTCGGGCGTGACAACGGGCCTATCGTGGCTGTGTTATTTCCGCGCCCTGCAACTGGGCCCCTTGTCCGGCGTGGCGCCCATCGACAAGCTCAGCGTGGCGATGGTCATCGTCAGCGGCTGGCTGATCCTGGGCGAGCCTTTTACGGTCAAGGCAGCCGTGGGCGGCGCGCTCGTCGTGCTGGGCACCCTGGTGCTGATCCTGTAAGTGCTCAGGGCGACATGCTTTCCTGCACACCGGTGCGACGGCGCAACTGAATGGCGGCCGTCGGCTTGCCCACTTCTTCCAGCGCCCGCTCCATCAGGCTCGGTTCACTGCCGCGCTGCAAAGTCCACTGTGTAAAATATTCGTGGACGGTGCGCCAGGGCGGAAACTCTTGCGGCATGTTGCGCCAGGCCACGCCGGTTTCAAGAAAATACAGGACGGCGCAAAAGACATCGTAGAGGTCGTGTTTGCGCGGCCGCGTCTTGCGCCGCGCCGCTTCCAGCAGCGGCCGGATGCGCTCGAAATCTTCGCGGGAAATGTCGCTCGGGTAGCTGGGCCTTGACATCTTCACCCCCCAAATAACGTTGGAGGGTTTGAAATCGAACAGGTTCCCGGAAGGGGCAAACAAAAGTGAAAACCTACTTTTGTTTGGTTTATTTCAGGCAAAAATTCCCGGCGGAGCCGGAAATTTTAGAGGGGAGGGAAACCCGATTCGGATCGACTGTCGCCTCGGGGGCCGTGCGTGCTTGTGGGGCGACTTTTACTGCTTGGAACAAGCGCGGCAGGTCATGCACCTGCCGCGCGAGATCCATCTGTTGACCAACGCGCGACTTCAAGCGTGGATCATGCCTTGTTATCGAGTTCAGGGATGCCACTGCTGCGGTCTGCATAGGCGGCTTGAAAACTCGGACGCTGCTGCCAGCGCTGCCAGTAGGCATCCAGGAACTCAAAACGCTCGTCCAGCGGCGTCGCATTCACCGGGAACTTCGAGAACGCGATCGCGGTTGCCAGCGTGATATCAGCGAAAGTAGGCTCGTCGCCCCCCAGCAGCCATTTGCGTCCGTCCGACAGATGTTTGTTGACCAGTGCGGCATGGGTCAGCGCTTCTTTGCGGCAGTGTTCGCCCCAAGCTTCGTTCTTGGTCAGTTCGAGTTTGAAGCCGAGACCGGTATGCAGAACATGGAAGGCCGTGACGATGCGATACAGGATGTGAACCCAGATCCGGTTATCCCACATATTGTCCAGGCCCTGCTCCAGCGGCGTGTCACCCATGATCTTGCGGCCGGGGTAGGACTGGTCCAGGTAACGAACGACAGCAGCCGTTTCGGAGATGTAACTACCGTCAGCGAGCTCGAGGGTCGGTGTCTCACCCCAGGCATTCATTTTCAAGTGACGCCAGCTGCGCTGTTCGCCAACCGGCGTCATGTCGTAGACGGTCTCCTGGAACTGATCAGCGATGCCCTTTTCATGCATGAACAGGCGCAGGCGCTGGGGGTTGGGGAAAGCCGACGGCGAGGTGAAAACGTTCAGTTTGCTAGTCATTTTGAAATTCCTTTTAAGTATGTCGATGTGTGGGCCAACCCGTGTACTGCCTGAGCAGCAAGGCCTTGGCGCCTTGTTACTGAAGCAGTAGAGCTACTTTAATGCGTTGTTCAGAATTGATAAACCATGTCATAATTAATTCATCTATGACAAAAGGTAATGAATATGGCGGCAGGCAGCCCACTTCAGCTTGGCAGCATTGAACAGTTTTGTAGAGCAGCGGAGAGCGGTAGCTTCACCAGTGCAGCCGAGATTCTCGGTTTGACGCCGGCCGCAGTCAGTCGGTCGATCAGTCGACTCGAGCAGCGCCTCGGCGTCCGTCTTTTTTTGAGGACGACTCGCGCCGTCAAGCTGACAGCTGAAGGCGAGCTCTACTGGAAGGAATGTCAGCTGGCACTTGAGCAAATCGCCGAGGCCGAGCGGGCGATTACAGGTGCGCAAACCGTGCCAAGTGGGCCGCTGCGCATCAGCGTGAGTGCTGCTTACGGAACGTTTCGCTTGTTACCCTTAATGCCTAAGTTCACGCAGCTTTATCCGCAGATCGACCTAGAGATCAGCATCTCGGACAAAATAATCGACTTCGTCGAAGAAGGCTTTGACGTGGCAATCAGGCTAGGCATTCAGCAAGATTCACGCCTTGTCGCGTTCAAGCTGGAGGACGCTCTGCTGGGGGTATTTGCTACGCCAGCATACCTGGCAAAAAAAGGAACACCACGCGGTATCGAGGATCTTGTTGAGCACGACTGCATCCAGTACATATCGCCAAATACCGGGCGCCCGCTGCAGTGGCTGTTCACTGATGAACAAGGTACTTTCATCGAGAAACCGATAAGAAGCCGGATGCGTGTACTTAACGATGCCCTGGGCGCCGTCGCCTGGGTCAACGCGGGTGGCGGCCTGTATCAGACTTACCGCTTTGCAGTGGGCGGCGCCTTGATGCGTGGTGAGCTTGTAGAGGTCCTGCAAGCGTTCAGCGGTCGCTCCCGCCCGTTTTCGATCCTCTATCCTCAGAATCGTCACCTGTCGGCGCGAGTGCGCGCATTTGTCGAGTTCCTGCGCGCCGCCGTGAAATCCTAGTTTGCATTGCCCGTAGCAAGCAGACGGTTTTATCAGGCCTTCCTAGTCGCGCGCCAATGCGAGGAATTCGGTGCGCAGGCCCAGATTGGTTTGCAGTTCGCCGAGCATGGCGGAGGTGATGGTTTCTTCGCCGGGGGTGCGGATGCCGCGGCTTTCCATGCAGAGGTGGCGGCACTTGATGACGACGCCGACGGCTTTTGGTTCGAGCACTTCCATCAGGGCGTTGGCGATCTGGATCGTCAGGCGTTCCTGCACCTGCAGGCGCTTGGCGAAGCAGTCGACCAGGCGGGTCAGCTTGGACAGGCCGACAATTTTACCGCTCGGCAGATAGCCGACGGTGGCGCTGCCGAAGAACGGGGCCAGGTGGTGCTCGCAGTGGCTGTAGACGGGGATGTTGCGCACGACGATCAGCTCGTTGTATTGCTCGGCGCCGTCTTCAAACGCTTTCAGCAAGGTTTCGGGATCCTGGCCGTAGCCCGAGGTCCAGTGTTTCCAGGCCTTGGCCACCCGCGCAGGGGTTTCGACCAGGCCGGGACGATCCGGGTTTTCGCCCAGGCTCTTCAGCAGGCGCCGCCAGTCGTGTTCGGAAAAGTCGAGCTCAGACATGAAAATACCTTCAAAAAATACGATTTGCCGACAGTATATAGAAAATCGTCGGCTAGCCTGGTCGCATACCCCCGTTTGACCCGACAATTGCGTGCCCATTGCGGGTCATTTATGCGCGCTGTTTGCGCAAACCGGACTCAGCCGATGAACAGCTGAGCTAGCGTGAAGACATCCACGTGCCGGGGAGTGTGTCATGTTCAATAGTTCAGTTCTGGAAGTCGCGATCGGACTCACATTTTGCTACGCCACCCTGGCCTTGATCGTGAGCACTCTGCAGGAAGCGCTGGCTTCGGCGCTGCAAATGCGTGCCCGTACCCTGCTCGGCGGCATCAAAACCATGCTCAACGATCCGCGCTTCAACGGCATGGCGCGCGCCCTGTACAGCCACGCGCTGATCAATCCGCATGACGACGGTCAGCTCTCCAGCCAGTCCGGCCTGCGTCACAAGCCGTCCTACATTGAACCGCTGCATTTCGCCATCGCCCTGATCGACCTCGTCCAGCGTGTGCCCGGCAAGATCGATCAATTGGGCAGCGACATCGACACCCTGCGCGATCCCCAGTTGCGGCGCGCCCTGCAAGGCATATATTTGCGCGCCAACGGCGACCTCAAGCTTTTTCAAGACGGGGTGGCGGCCTGGTTCGACAGCGCCATGGACCGCGTCTCGGGCGAATACAAGCGCCGCTCCCTGCTGGTCAGCGTGCTGCTGTCGCTGCTGCTGACGATCATGTTTAATATCGACAGCATTCACCTGTTCAAAACGCTGTGGCAGCACCCTGCCCTGGCGGCCCAGATCACGGCCGCACCGACCGCCGTCAACCGCGAGAGCATCGACTTGCTGTTTACATTACCGATCGGCTGGGAGAAATTTCCGCCGCTGTGGGACGGCAGTTTCCTGTTGCAGGTCGCTGGCTGGATCATCACCACCTCGACCTCGCTGTTCGGCGCGCCGTTCTGGTTCTCGACCCTGCAACGCGTCATGCAGTTGCGCGGCACGGGGGCCAAGCCGGAAGAGGCGCTGCCGCTGGTGCGGGCGCGCATCATGCGGCGCGTCTAGCTTATTGCGATGGCGGCCGGTAAGTGTCGACCAGCACGCTGGAAATCGACACGTGGGGCACCCGCGGCGGCCATTCGTCGTCCGGGCCGAACCAGCGCGCTTCCTCGATTTCCGTGGGATCGACGCGAATCTCGCCGCCCAGGTAATCGGCCGTGAACGCAATCATCAGCGAATGGGGAAATGGCCAGGACTGGCTTGAAAAGTATTTGAGATTGGTCACGGTCAGGCCGACTTCCTCGAACACTTCCCGGTGTACGGCCTCTTCGATCGACTCCCCGGCTTCCAGAAAGCCTGCCAGCGGGACATATCGCGTGGTGGCCGCCTTGGCGTGCTTGGCCAGCAGCACCTTGTCATCCTTACGAATCAGCACCATCATCGCTGGCGAAATGCGGGGATAGGCGATATTGCCGCAGCGGCTACATTTGAAACTACGCTCACCCTCGGCCAATGCCATCGGATTGCCGCACACGCCGCAAAACCGGTGGGTGCGGGCCCATTCGGCCAGTTGAAACGCCCGCCCTGCCAGCCCCAGCAGATCATCGCCCAATTCGCCAAACAGGGAGCGCAGGCTGCGCCAGCTATAGCCGCCGGTGGGCAGGGCGTCACGTTCGACCCAGCCCGCCTGCACATAGCGATCTCCCAGCAGGCCGACCGCCACCAATTGATGGGCGCCCAGTTCCAGCTGGGCCACGGCGGCGGCGTCCGGCAGGCTCAGGTCGTCTTCCTTCAGCAATACCTGCCCTGCATGGAACAGAAAGGTCATCGGTTCCGCATCGGGGCGCGGTGTCATCAGGGGCGTGAAGCTGGCTGGGGTCTGTAGCATGGCGGCAAGATAAGATGGCGATCAGCCCATGATAAGGGCAAATGCAAAGCCGTGCGCCAAAGCAGGCGTGTCACATTCCGTCGAGGGGGATGAGCTCATCGCCTTCGCCTGCCACGCAGCCGGCCGCAACCGGCGTCCAGCCCCGGTGCACCACCACCTGGCGGCCGTTATGGCACAGTTCCACCCGCTCGCTGCCCGGCAGGCGATGGTGGGCAAATTCTTCCAGGGTCGATGGCAGGCTGATTCGCAACTGCATGGCGGCGCGTTCATCATGGGGATGGTCGCCAAGGTGCACGAAGGGAAGGAAAGGCGCGGCCCACATCAGCCAGCGCGACGGCACCTGCACGGGCGTGGGCGCGTACGGTGCCTGGCGCAGCCAGTCCTGGGCGCGCGCGCGTAAATCGTCGCCGTCGGCAAGCTCGCCCCATGCGGTTGCCATCAACTCGGCAATCCACTGGTTGCAATTCTGGTAGTCGGTGCTGAAGGGATAGGCGGTCGCGCTGTAGCGGGCGGCCAGCAGGTGCAGGGCGCGCGGCGTGTCGAGCGCGGCCGTGCGCAAGGCGCTGGCGGCCTCGGGTGGCAGGCGCACGATCGACACATAACCCAGCGAAGGATTGTCGATGCCCATGGCAAAGCCGGCCATGCCCTGGTCAAAGATGCGCGGTCGTCTCTCGTCGCAGGCGTAATACAGTTGGCGCGCGGACCAGGCACCGGTGGCGGATCGCCAGGCCACGCCCGTGTGCGAGTAGCGGATGTCAAAGCGGGAAAGATCCAGGCCGGAGCGGCTGACCAGAGCCGCGCCCTCGCCGTCCGGTAACTCGCGGCGGACGATGGCGGCAAAGCGCAGCAGCTTGTCCTGCTGCTCTGCCGTCAAGGGTGTCAGGCGATCGCAGAACGCGGGCGAGCCCGACTGGGCGCTCGCCGCGCCCGCCATGCACAAGAGGACGGCAAGCGCCGCGGCTTTGATCAAAGAACGACCTTGCGCGCGGCCAGCTCGTTATAGACCTCGTCAGCCAGCACGAGGAAAAATGCCTGGCGATTGTCGAAGCGGGCGAACTCGAGACCGTAGTCGCGGTTCTTGACCTGCACCAGCATGCCATTATTCAAAGCTTGCTTGTCGGCCACGGTCTGCGGCAGGTCAAGCACGATGCGCTGGTTTTTATCGGCGCCGAGTTGCATGGCGATGCGGGCGCTGTTGGCGCGGCCTGGCGTGGGTGTGACGTCGAGAATCTGGTAGGTGCCGTCGGCGCGGCGGTTGTTATTGCCCGTCGAACTGTTGCTCGATCCTTGCAGCGAATCGGACACGCTGCCGCTGGAGGCCGAGCCGGCGCTGGAGGCCGATGAAGCGAAACTTTCGGCCTGGGCCAAAGGTGCGGCGATCACGGCGGCGGCGAGAGATGCTGCAAGCAGAACAGCGCGCAGGCTGGCGGTCGAGGTCATGAGTATTCCTTGTCAGGGTGCTATGCAATAGCGCTAGCGGTAAAAGATGCGGGCTAATATAGCAGGGCAAGCAGCGCAAGGCGAACGCTGTTCGCCTCTGTCAGCCTTTCGCCACAGTGCCGCGCAAGGCAAACGGCACACCGCGCGCCCAGCGGTTCGATGACAGGGAAAACGTCAGCGCCCGCACCTGGTGAAACCAGCCGGCCGGCACATACAGCATGTCGCCCGGCTCAACGATGATCTCGACCAAGGCAGCCTGCCGCGCCAGCGGATAGCGTTGAAAATCGGGCGCTTCCGGATCGACGGGCGAGCCGAACAGCAAGGGACTTGCTTCGCGCACGTACAGAAATTCGTCGTGGTGAGGCGGCGCCAGGAAGATGCGCTTGCTGCCCCAAATCTGCGCAAAAATATTGTCGTCGAAATCGCAGTGCAGCGGCGTGACGGTGCGCGCCGGCCCGATCCAGAAGCGCGGCGGTCCCATCTTTTCAAAGTAGGCCGGCCAGTGGCACAGGCGGTTCAGTTCGCGCAAGCCCAGGTTGCCGATATAGGGCGGCAGGCCGGGGCGATCCTCGGCCACCAGATCGAGATACTGGCCCATCGTCATGTCGGCCATGGCACGGTCGATGGCAAACGCCGTGTTGACGTAATCGCCCACCCGCGCCCGCACGGGCAGTTCGCTGTAGCGCTCGCGCAGGATGGCGGGCGATGCGGCGGTCAGGGGCCAGCGCCCGACCACACCGGCTATCAGGAAAGGCATTCCGAGCGCTGCCTGCCGGCGAAACGCGGCCGCATCGAGCCGGGGCAGTCGTGGCACTGTTGTCATCACGGGCAACTCGCCCGCCTTCTGCCTGATCGCTTCGCGCATGGCCTCGATTGAACCGACAGCGCGAATGGCCGCATCTTTCGACAGGCGCGCCTGCCTTTGCGCCAGCGCCTGTTCGGGCTGGGCAGGGACGGCGGGCAAAGGCGGCAAGCGCTCGAGACCGGCAGAAGCATCGCCGGGCAGCGGGGGAATGGGGAATTTCATCGGGCAAGCTATGCTGCGGTAAGGGTGCAATACGAGATTGTAGAGCAAAGACTTTCTCTATAGACTTTTCGCATATCCTCCACCGGAGCCGCGATGAGCGACCTCACACCACCTCGCGTCCTCAGTATCACCGAAAAGCTGCTGTCGTGGCCCGGTCGCCTGACCGTGACCGACGGCGACGGTCAGCCCCTGTACGAATGCCTCTCCAACTGGAACTTCCTCCTGCCGTCCTGGACCCTGCGGCAAGCCGGGAACGATCTGGCCGTGTGCCGTTGCAAATTCCTCTCATTCGGCCGGACCTGGGTCGTGCAGACCTCCCAAGAACGCTACCAACTCACGCGGCCCCTGTGGTCCTGGCGTCGTCGCGTCCTCGTGGAAGGGGGCGCCTTCGACGGCGCCGAACTGAGCGGCAATGTATGGGACCTCAGTTTCAAGCTCACTTACCATAACCGTATCCTCGCCCGTGCCCGCGGCAAAATCTTGACGCTGCGCGACCGCCACCAGATCGAGGTGCTGGACCCGTCAGCGGAGGCGGAACTTCTCACTGTGATCATGATGGCGCAGGTGCTGATTGAAAAGCGGTCGGAGCAGTCGGCGGACTGATTATTTTCAGAAAAAAAGCCCGCGTTCCATGCGGAAGGCGGGCTCGATTCTGCGGTGACAGACGAAATCAGAACGGAATATCGTCATCCATATCCGAGAAGTTCGGCGCTGGCTTGGGCTGCGGGCGGGCGGCCGGTGCTGGTGGCGCCTGGCGCTGCTGGGGCTGAGGGCGGCTTGGCGGGGCGCTGTCGTAGCCGCCGTCGTCCATGCCGCCGCCGTCGCCCATGCCCTGGCGACCGCCGAGCATTTGCATGTTTTCGGCGATGATGTCGGTTGCGTACTTTTCGACGCCGTCCTTGTCGGTGTACTTGCGGGTTTGCAGGCGGCCTTCGACGTAGACGGAGGACCCTTTTTTCAGGTACTGGCCGACGATTTCAGCGAGGCGGCCGAAAAACGAGATGCGGTGCCATTCGGTTTGTTCTTTTTGCTCGCCCGTGTTGCGGTCCTTCGATTTGTACGAAGTGGCGACCGCGATGTTGGCGATGGCGTCGCCGCTGGGCATGTAGCGGATTTCGGGATCGCGGCCGAGATTGCCGACGATGATGACTTTGTTAACTGAGGCCATGAAGACTCCTGTGGATTTTGTGAACCCTGACTCTGCGTGCTTCCAAACGTCAGGGAGTTCGCGCCCGAAGGCAGCGCATATTATCGCCTGCCCTGTTCATTTCGTCACGCTTTAACGGGGTCGCGAAATGGCGTTTCATCGGTCCGGGGACGGGATTTGCGCACACACCACCCAAGCGTGAAAAAATCCACGAAATATTTTGCTTTTATAGGTAGATTGCCATTGGAAAGCCCGCTTTTAGGCCCAATTAGCGTGTTAATCAATGTATCGGTGTAAATTTTCAACGTTTTGGCCACGCTGCCGGGACGCTGCTGCCTGAACCGCCTCTGGTATGACGGCATGCAACAAAAACCGCTATAGTGATAGGTTCTCCTTTTGGCCCGCCCCGCGTAAAGCAGTCCGAGCGCCGGCCTTGCACCCCTACTTGAAAGCCAGCCTGTTTACATGGAAGAAATTCGCATTCGTGGTGCCCGCACGCACAACCTGAAGAATATCAATCTCGACCTGCCGCGCAACAAGCTGATCGTCATCACCGGCCTGTCCGGGTCGGGCAAGTCCTCGCTGGCCTTCGACACCCTGTATGCGGAAGGGCAACGCCGCTATGTCGAATCGCTGTCGGCCTATGCACGCCAGTTCCTGCAACTGATGGAAAAGCCGGACGTCGACCTGATCGAGGGCCTGTCGCCGGCCATTTCCATCGAGCAGAAAGCGACCTCGCACAATCCCCGTTCGACCGTGGGCACGGTGACGGAAATTCACGATTACCTGCGCCTCTTGTATGCACGGGTTGGCACACCTTACTGCCCCGATCACCACGAGCATCCGCTGGCGGCGCAGACGGTGTCGCAGATGGTCGATGCCGTGCTCGATATGCCGGAAGGCACCAAGCTGATGATCCTGGCGCCCGTGGTGGCCAACCGCAAGGGCGAGCACGTCGATCTGTTTGCGTCGATGCAGGCGCAGGGCTTTGTCCGTTTCCGTATCCAGAGCGGCACGGCGGAGGGGCGCGTCTACGAAATCGACGACATGCCGAAATTGAAGAAAACGGAAAAGCACACCATCGATGTCGTCATCGACCGCGTAAAAGTGACGCCGGAAATCAAGCAGCGCCTTGCCGAGAGTTTCGAGACCGCCCTGCGCCTGGCCGATGGCCGCGCGGTGGCGCTGGAAATGGACAGCGGCGCCGAGCACGTTTTCTCGAACAAGTTCGCCTGTAATGTCTGTGGTTACTCGCTGCAGGAACTCGAGCCGCGCCTGTTCTCATTCAATAACCCCATGGGCGCCTGCCCGGAATGCGATGGCCTGGGTCATATCGAATTTTTCGATCCCAAGCGGATTGTCGCCTTTCCAAATCTGTCGCTGGCGTCCGGCGCCATCAAGGGCTGGGACCGTCGCAACCAGTTTTATTATCAGATGCTGTCGAACCTCGCGGCCTTCTACGATTTCGATATCGAAATGCCGTTTGAAAAGCTGCCGGAAACGGCGCAAAAGGCTGTGCTGCAAGGCTCTGGCAAAACCTCGATTCCCTTTACTTATGTGAACGAGCGTGGCCGCACCGTCGTGCGCGAGCACACCTTTGAGGGCGTGGTGACGAATCTGCAGCGGCGTTATCGCGAAACCGATTCGATGGCGGTCAAGGAAGAACTGGCGAAGTTCATCAATGAAAAACAGTGCCCTTCCTGCGAAGGCGCACGCCTGCGCGTGGAAGCGCGTTATGTGAAACTTGGCACCGGCAAGCAGCAGCGCGCCATTTACGAGATCGCCAATAAACCTCTGCGCGCGGCGCTCGATTATTTCGAGCACCTGACCCTGAAAGGTGCGAAGAAGGATATTGCGGACCGCGTCATCAAGGAAATCATCTCGCGCCTGAAGTTTTTGAATAACGTCGGTCTCGATTACCTCTCGCTGGACCGCAGCGCCGATACCTTATCCGGCGGCGAAGCGCAGCGGATTCGCCTGGCCTCGCAGATCGGTTCGGGCCTGACGGGCGTGATGTATGTGCTCGACGAGCCGTCGATCGGCCTGCACCAGCGCGACAACGACCGGCTGATCGAGACCCTCAAGCACCTGCGCGATATCGGCAACAGCGTGCTGGTGGTCGAGCACGACGAAGACGCGATTCGTACCGCCGATTACATCGTCGACATGGGCCCGGGCGCCGGCGTGCATGGTGGTGAAGTCATTGCGGAAGGCACCCTGGCGCAGATCCTCAAGAATAAAAAATCGCTGACGGCGAAGTATTTGAATGGCACGCTTAAAATCGAGGTGCCGAAGAAGCGCCACGTGGCCGATCCGAATCGCCAGCTGGTGATCACGAATGCGACCGGGAATAACCTCAAAAAGGTGTCCCTGAAACTGCCGGTCGGTTTGATGACCTGTGTGACGGGTGTCTCGGGTTCCGGCAAATCGACCCTGGTCAACGATACCCTGTATCCAGCCCTGTCGCGCCATTTGTATGGCTCGCAAACGGAACCGGCGCCGCACGATGCAATCAGCGGCCTGGAGCATTTCGATAAAGTGATTTCAGTCGACCAGGCGCCGATCGGCCGCACGCCACGTTCCAATCCCGCGACCTATACGGGCCTGTTCACGCCGATCCGCGATCTGTTTGCGACGGTGCCGTCGGCCAAAGAGCGCGGTTACAGCGCGGGACGTTTTTCCTTCAACGTCAAGGGCGGCCGCTGCGAAGCCTGCCAGGGCGATGGCGTCATCAAGGTGGAAATGCACTTCCTGCCGGACGTGTATGTGCCATGCGATGTCTGCCACGGCAAGCGCTACAACCGCGAAACACTCGAAGTGCATTACAAGGGCAAGAGCATCACCGAAGTGCTGGACATGACGGTGGAAGACGCGCACGAGTTTTTCAAGCCCGTGCCGGTGATTGCCCGCAAACTGCACACGCTGCTGGACGTTGGTCTCGGTTATATCAAGCTGGGACAAAGCGCGACTACCTTGTCGGGCGGCGAAGCGCAGCGCGTCAAACTGTCACTGGAATTGTCGAAGCGCGATACGGGACGCACCCTGTATATTCTCGATGAGCCGACCACGGGTCTGCACTTCAAGGATATCGATTTGCTGCTGAAGGTGATGCACCGCCTGCGCGATCAGGGCAATACCCTGGTCGTGATCGAACACAATCTGGACGTGATTAAAACGGCGGACTGGATTGTGGATCTGGGGCCGGAAGGTGGTGCTGGCGGTGGGCGGATTGTGTCGAGCGGGACGCCGGAGCAGGTGGCGGCGGACAAGGAGAGTGTGACGGGGAAGTATTTGGTGCCGTTGTTGAAGTGATTTAATGAAAAAGCCAGGCTGCGTGCCTGGCTTTTTTTTGCTTCGGATTTAAGAATGGGGACAGGCCCGCAGGGCCAGTCCCCGATGCTAATTAGGCCGCCATGCGGCTTTCCAATGCGGCGCGGGTGTCGACCAGCTCTTTGGGCAGGTGGTAAGAAAGCTTGTCGAACAGTTCGTCGTGCAGTTTGACTTCGTCCTGCCAGGCGGACTGGTCGATCGAGGTGATCTGGTCGAACTGCTCGCGGGTAAAGTTCAAGCCTTCCCAGTTCATGTCTTCGTAGCGGGGGGTGATGCCGAACAGGTGTTCGACGCCGCCGGCCCTGCCTTCGATGCGATCGAGCATCCATTTCAGGACGCGCATATTGTCGCCGAAGCCGGGCCAGACGAAGTTGCCGTCGGCGTCGGTGCGGAACCAGTTGACGCAGAAGATCTTCGGCATCTGGCCGGGGTGCTTCGCGCCCAGGTCGAGCCAGTGCTGGAAGTAGTCGCTCATGTTGTAGCCAATAAAAGGCAGCATGGCGAAGGGGTCGCGGCGCACCACGCCGACTTTGGCGGCAGCGGCAGCGGTCGTCTCAGAGCCCATGGTAGCGGCCATGTAGACGCCTTCCGTCCAGCTACGCGCTTCCGTTACCAGCGGCACGGTGGTGGAGCGGCGGCCGCCGAAAATAAAGGCGGACAGGGGCACGCCGGCCGGGTCGTCCCAGGACGGATCGAGCACGGGGTTTTGCGTGGCGGCGACCGTAAAACGCGAGTTCGGGTGCGCTGCCTTGGTGCCGGACGCAGGCGTCCAGTCATTGCCCTGCCAGTCGATCAGGTGGGCGGGCGCCTCTTTCGTCAAACCTTCCCACCAGACATCGCCGTCGTCCGTCAGCGCCACGTTGGTGAAGATGGAATTTTCTTTCATCGACGCCATGCAGTTGGCGTTGGTCTGCTCATTGGTGCCGGGGGCAACGCCGAAATATCCCGCTTCCGGGTTGATGGCGTAGAGGCGGCCGTCGGCGCCCGGCTTGATCCAGGCGATATCGTCGCCGATGGTCGTCACTTTCCAGCCTTTAAAAGAGGCCGGCGGGATCATCATGGCGAAATTGGTCTTGCCGCAGGCGGAAGGGAAAGCCGCGGCGACGTAGTGCTTCTTGCCTTCAGGCGACTCGACACCGAGGATCAGCATGTGCTCGGCCAGCCAGCCGCTGCCGCCGGCATCCGCTTCCTGCTTGCCCATGTTGGAAGCGATGCGCAGCGCAAAACACTTTTTGCCCAGCAAGGCGTTGCCGCCGTAGCCGGAGCCGTAGGACCAGATTTCGCGCGTTTCGGGGAAGTGGACAATGTACTTGGTGGCGTTGCACGGCCAGGCGACGTCTTTCTGCCCTTCGGCCAGAGGCGCGCCCACGCTGTGGACGGCCGGGACGAATTCGCCGTCGGTGCCCAGCACTTCATAGACGGCCTTGCCCATGCGCGTCATGATGCGCATGTTGACGGCGACATAGGGCGTGTCGGACAGTTCCACGCCGATGTGGGCGATCGGCGAGCCAAGCGGGCCCATCGAGAACGGCACCACGTACATGGTGCGGCCACGCATGGCGCCGTCGAACAGGCCTTGCAGGGTATCGCGCATTTCAGCGGGGGCGATCCAGTTGTTGGTGGGGCCGGCCTGCTCTTTCGTTTCGCTGCAGATATAGGTGCGGTCTTCCACGCGGGCCACGTCGGACGGGTCGGACAGGGCGAGGAAGGAATTGGGGCGCTTGGCGGGGTTCAGCTTTTTCATGGTGCCGGAGGCAACCATCTCGGCGCACAGGCGGTCGTACTCTTCCTGGGAGCCGTCGCACCAATAAACCTGGTCGGGCTTCGTCAAGGCGGCGACCTCGGCCACCCAGTTAATCAGGCGCTGGTGTTTGATGTAAGCTGGGACGTTCAAGGCAGCAACGCCTTGCAGGATGGGTTGGTTCATATTACCTCCAGTGCAATAAAAAATTCTGGTCGAACCCGCTGTTGGGCGCTCTCGTGGGCGCGCTTTCGGGGCTGGCTGGCTGCTGCAGCAAGATCAAGCAAGGACGGTGTTTTTGCCTATAAAGATGGCAAGGCCGTCGAGGTGGGGGCGATTGTACACCCGGCATGGGGTGCTCAAATCGTTAAGCCGACAAAAATGTAGTAATAATGCCCGACTAAAGTAGTAGGCTATTTAGCTTGACCAATATCTCTGTTATTTCCCTACGAAGTTTGCATACAACTCTGACAACACAAATGAAAATAGCTGTTTTAGACGATTATCAGGACGCCGTGCGCCACCTCAACTGCTTTTCGCTGCTGGAAGGCCATGAGGTGAAAGTCTTCAACAACACCTCACGCGGCATCGGCCAGTTGGCCATCCGCCTGGCGCCCTTCGACGCGGTGGTGCTGATCCGCGAACGCAGCACCCTGCCAGCGGCCCTGCTGGCCAAGCTGCCCAATCTCAAGCTGATTTCGCAGACGGGAAAGGTGTCCGGCCACGTGGACGTGGCCGCTGCCACGGCGGCCGGCATCGCCATTGCCGAGGGGGTCGGTTCGCCCGTCGCCCCGGCCGAACTGACCTGGGCCCTGATCATGGCGGCCAGTCGCCGCATCGTGCCCTACGCGAACAATTTGAAGGATGGTCTGTGGCAGACCGCCTCGATCAACCCGGCGCTGAACGGCCTGGGCACGGTGCTCAAGGGCCGGACTCTGGCCATCTGGGGCTACGGCAAGATCGGCAGGATGATTGCGGCATACGGCAAGGCGTTCGGCATGCGCGTGCTGGTGTGGGGGCGCGAGGCCAGCCTGGCGGCGGCCAGCGCTGACGGTTTTGCGGTGGCCGCCTCGAAGGCCGCGTTGTTTGAAGAGGCCGACGTGCTGAGCGTGCACCTGCGCCTGGCGGACGCCACCCGAGGCATCGTATCCGCTACGGATCTGGCGCGGATGAAGCCGGAGGCGCTGTTCGTCAACACGAGCCGGGCCGAACTGGTCGACACCGGCGCGCTCGAAGCTGCATTAAAAGCGGGCCGGCCGGGCCGCGCGGCGATCGATGTGTACACCAGCGAGCCTTTGCCAGCCGACGCGCCCCTGCTGCGCATGCCCACCGTGCTGGCCACGCCTCACCTGGGCTATGTCGAGCAGGACAGCTACGAGTTGTATTTCGAGGCGGCGTTCCGCAACATCGTCAATTTTGCCAACGGTGCGCCCAGCAACATCCTCAATCCCGAGGCGATGCAGCGCTAAGCGCTATTTTTGGGCGGTCAGATCGACGCCCGGCGCGAGCACGATTTTCGGCGCCGGCATCACGTGGGCGCGCGTCCACAGGCCGGCCCAGCCGGGCGGCCAGCCGATCTGCGGCCCCGCGTAGGGCGGCAGGCCGGCGCGCACGCCGATCACGGGTACCGGCGGCACTTCCTTCAAGCCGCCGGCGGTGGCTTTTTCCATGTCCAGGCTGTACATGTAACCAGGCAGCAAATTGGCGCAGACGTCCTTGAACCAGGCCGTGTGGTCTTCGTCGCGGCCCAGCGCCTGGGCCAGGCCCTGCGGGTCGAACTTGGCCAGCGCCGTGATCAGTTCGTCGGTGGTGGCGCCGGGCGAATCGCCCCATCCCATCACGGGATTGACGTTGTAATCGGCGCCCGAGCCATACCAGCCTTCGCGCCAGGGCCGCTGCATCCAGTCGCGCTGGCCGGTGAACAAATGCCAGCGCCAGTGCAGGCCGGAGGGTTTCGGCCAGGAGTACAAATACAGCTTCTGGTAGCCGGCCTCGTGCAGTGCGGCCACCATCGCCATCAAGCGCGCGTGGGGCATGCGGTCGGGTGGGGCGCGGCGGAATAAAATGGCTTCGCCATCGGCGTGCTGAACGTCGTCGGTGGACAGGTTCAGGTCCAGCGTGCGTTGCTCGCTGCCAAAGCGCGCGCTGATCCAACCCGTCAACAGATTGACGTGCACGATCACCCCGTAGCCGCGGTGGCGATGGAAAATAACGGTGCCGGGAGCAAGCGTTTTCATCTGTCGTATCAAGCAAACAATTCGTGCGTTGTGGATGTGCTCAACGACGATTCTAGCGCAGTCCGCGGCATCGCCCCGCCTGTTTGCGCTTTTTCGACAGGGTCATGTCAAGCGGCTATCATGGTGCCTGTTTTTTTCACGAGAATCCGAGAACACCATGAGCTTGCGCATCATCGCCACCGGCGGCACCTTCGACAAACACTACGATGAACTGACGGGAACGCTCGGTTTCGCCGACAGCCACCTGCCCGCCGTCCTCGCGCGCACGCGCATGACCATCGCCGTGGAGCTTGAACAACTGCCCCTGCTCGATTCGCTGGACATGCAGGATGTGGACCGCCAGCGCGTGCTGGCGTCGTGCCAGGCCGCCACCGAAAAGGCCATCGTGATCGTGCACGGCACGGACACGATGAAAGACACGGCCGCCGTGCTGGGCGCCGCGGCGCTGGGCAAGACGATTGTTTTTACGGGCGCCATGATCCCCTACGAGATCGCCAACTCCGACGCCCTGTTCAACCTGGGCTTTGCCGCCGGCGTGGCGCAAACCTTGCCAGCCGGCGTCTACGTGGCCATGAACGGCCAGGTTTTTACGTGGGATAACGTGACCAAGAACCGCGCGGCCGGGGTGTTCCAGCCGCTCTAAACTCAGGCCTTGGCTTCGCCGCCGAGGGCTTCGACGATATCGGCCATCATCTTCGACAGTTCACCTGTCATCAGCATCATGTCGTTATCAAAACGCTCTTCGTCGTTGCGGGTGGAGGTGTCCTTCTCCGTGATGACGTCGAGCGGCTTGATGCCCTTGATGGCGAGCGATTCGGTCAGCACAAAAGACACCTTGTCGTCCCAGGTCATGGCCAGGCGGGTGCACTGCTTGCCGGCGGCGATGTGGCGGCGGATGTCGTCCGGCTCCAGCGCGTGTTTTACGTAGCGCACGGCGGCCTTGCTTTCGCCCGTGGCGCGCAGTTCCGTGTCCTGGTCGACCGTGAAGCCGACCGGCGCTTCATCCGTCTCCAGCCAGGCCGTCATGACGGCGACGGGCGAGCGCTGCACGCGCAGGCTTTCCAACGGCATCTTGTCGATGGCTTTCAGTAAAAGCTTGATGACATCATCGGCCTTGGCAGGGCTGGCGGCATCGACCACCAGCCAGCCGTTGACGGGATCGATCCAGGTATAGACGTTGCTGCGGATGCTGAAGGCGCGCGGCAGCAACTCGTCGG
>JBJMVV010000145.1:0-4984 GCA_045810505.1 Massilia sp. | reverse complement strand
TCACTTTTACCGCGGAGTTGCCCCATGATGCGTTCCAAGCCAGCCCTTCTACTGTCCCTGTGCATTGCCCTCGCTCCGCTGGCCGCCCAGGCTGCGCAGCCTGTCCAGCCGGCCAAGCCCCTGTTCAAACCGGGTCTGTGGGAAATCAGGAACAAGGCAGGCGGCGCCGGCGGCGGCCGGATGCAGGCGATGATGGCGGCGGCCCAGCAGCAGATGGCCAGCATGGACCCGGCCCAGCGCGCCAGGATCGAGGCGATGATGTCGAAAAACGGCGTCGTGATCGACAACGGGGCCATCACGGCCAAGGTCTGCATCACGCCGGAAATGGCGGCCCGCCAGCAGATGCCGGTACAGCAAAAGGGCAGTTGCAGCTTCCGCTTCGACCCGGCGGTGGGCAACACCGTGCATTATTCCTATTCGTGCAGCAAGCCGGTCGCCTCCGGTGAAGGCAGCGCCACCTTCAGTTCGCCCACCAACTACACGGCCACGACCACCACCAGCGCCGTGCAGGGCATGCAGCCGATGACCATCGATTCAAGCGGGCGCTGGCTGTCCAATGAGTGCGGCGCAATTGCGCCGGTGGAGCTGCCGGCCGGCTGAACCGGTCTGCCGCGGGATTGATTGTGCGCTTGCAGCAATCTCTTGCTGACTGGGTACGCCACCGTACATAAAGCAATAGATGCGGCACGTACACTGTGTTTTTGCACTTGCACATCATCCCCATGCTTTCAATTCTCGAACGGATCGCCGCGCTCGCGGCGCCGGCCGACTTATGTCCCGCCAAGTCCGAGGCCGTTGGTCCCATCTACGGCGTCGTTGCTGCCGTCGCCATTGCGCCGCGCACCGTCCCGCCTGAAGCCGTCGCCACCGCCCTCACCGATGCCGCCCTGATCGATGAATTGACGGCCCTGGTCGATTGCCTGCGACCGCGGCATTCCAGCCAGGCGGACATTGCCGCCGCCAATACCCGCACCCTGACCGCCCTGCTGCGCGGCCAGCCCATCCTTGCTGCCGGCCTTGGCGCCGCGCTGTGCAGCCTGCTCGAACAGCGCCGCCACGCCAGCCTCTACACGGACATCGGCATCCTGTCGAACGACGGCTTTTTTGTCGAGCTTAAACGCCGCATCGCCTACCGTTTTTTGCCGCCCGCCATCGATCACGCCTACCTGGCCGACGCCATCGACGAGGTGCTGGTGCGCGACACGGATTTTCAATGGATCAGCGCGGTGCCGGCGGCGGACTGGATGGCCCTGTTCGATGTGATTGCCGCGGCCAGGCCGCAACCGCACGCCGAACGGGCCCGCGCCGCCGTGCTGACCGGCATGCTGGACGCCATCCGCACCCTGTCCTGCCGCGTCTGCGCGCTGGGCCTGGAGCCGCGCCTGGTGCGCAGCAATCCCGACATGGAAAGTTTCGATTCGCCCTTCCTGATGCAGAACATCGAGGTCAACAACTATCTCGACGGCTATGCCCGCATGCTGGCCGGCGACGGCCCGCCGCCCGAGGACGCGCGCCACCTGCTGGTCATGCTCGACCAGTGCGCCGCCCTGGTCGCCAAGATCCGCAAGAGCGCCGCCAGCAATGGCGCCAGCGTCGCCCTCACCTACCTGCTGGTGGCCTTAAGCCAGAGCATGGACCGCCTGCACAAACTGCTCTTCCTGGTCGATGTCAGCGGCCACTTGCCCAGCGCTTCCACGGTCGATATCCACGCGGTGGCCAACGAGGCCAGTCCCGAGCAGGCCCCGCCGGTCAGCCTGCGCTGCGCGGGCGCCATTGCCCTGGCCCAGGAACTGGTCGAGGCGCACAACACCCGTTACGAGGTGCGCCGCCTGGTTGCGTCCACCATCGACCTGCTGGCGCGCAACGTGACGGAAAACGCCAGCCGCACCGGGGAACACTATATTGCCGAATCGCGCAGCGAATTGCGCCGCATGTTCGCCTCCTCGGGCGGCGCCGGCGTGATTGTCGGCTTCATGGCAATGTGCAAGATCCTGCTGGGCGGCCTGCGCAGCGCGCCCCTGGTCGAGGCATTTTTGTTCAGCATGAATTACTCGCTCGGCTTCATGCTGATCCACGTACTGCACTTCACCATCGCCACCAAGCAGCCGGCCATGACGGCGGCCCGCATTGCCGCCGGACTGTCCACGCGCGACGGCCGGCATATCGATCTCGATCAGATGGCCGCCCTCGTCAACAAGGTGTTCCGCACCCAGTGCGTGGCCGTGCTGGGCAATCTCGCCACCGTGCTGCCGGTGGCCTGGATCATCGCCATGGCCTGGCGCCAGGTGTTCAGCGTCCACCTGGTCAATCCGGACAAGGCCATGCACCTGCTGCACGATATTGATCCCTTTCACAGCCTGGCCCTGCTGTACGCGGCCGTCGCCGGCGTCTGCCTGTTCCTGGCCGGCCTGATCTCGGGCTACTACGACAACAAGGCGCTCTACACCCGCATGGCGCAGCGGGTGCGGCAATTGCGCGGCCTGGGCCGCCTGCTGGGCCAGCGCCGGCTGGGACGGCTGGCGTCCTACCTGGAAGACAACCTCGGCGGGCTGATGGGTAACTTCTATTTCGGCATCATGCTGGGCCTGACCGGCACCGTGGGATACCTGCTGGGGCTGCCTTTGGACATCCGCCACGTCACTTTTTCTGCAGCCAATTTCTCCACGGCGCTGGTTGCCCTCGATCATCGGGTAAGCTGGCAGCTAGCAGCCACATCCGTAGCGGGTTTCCTGTCCATCGGCGCCGTCAACCTCCTGGTCAGTTTTTCCCTCGCTCTGTGGGTGGCGCTGCGGGCACGCAAGATTCGCTTTACCCATGGCATTCGTTTGCTGAAGGCATTGGGGCGGCGCTTCCTGGCAGCGCCCATCGATTTTTTTATCGGGCCGCGCGAGAATGCGCTGGCGCCCGTCAGCGACATCAACCGGGGAACACGACCATGAGCAGCAGCGGTATCCACAAGAACAAACCAGCCGGCGCCGTGCAGCGCGCGCTCCCACTGTTAGCATGCACCAGCCTGCTGCTATCAGCCTGCAGGACCCTGCCCGCGGTCGATCCCAACGCCGCCGCTGTGGCTGCCAAGCCGACCCCAACGGTGGAGACAGCCGCGGGCGCCGTGCGGGCCAAGCAGGCGGACGCGCTGTTGGCGCGGCGCTGGGCCCGCGCCTCGCCGGACCTGAAAGCGCTGGCGGCCCAGGAGGAAGCCGCCACCGGCGTGCCCCTGATTGCCGGTAACAAAGTGACCCTGCTGATTGACGGCCCCGCCACCATGAAAGAAATGATGGCCGCCGTGCGCGACGCCAAAGTCACCGTGAATCTTGAAACCTATATTTTCGACCAGGACGAACTGGGCCAGCAGTTCGCCGACCTGTTGATTGAAAAGCGCCGCCAGGGCCTGACCGTCAACGTGCTCTACGACAGCGTTGGCACCCTCAGCGTGCCGCAGGCATTTTTTGACCGCATGAAGGCGGGCGGGGTCAATCTGCTGGCCTTCAACCCTGTCAATCCCATCAAGCGGGTCGGCCATTGGGAAGTGAACAACCGCGATCACCGCAAACTGCTGGTGGTCGATGGCAAGATGGCTTTTACGGGCGGCATCAACATCAGCAGCGACTATGCCAACAGTTCCTTCTTTGGCTCCAGCCGCCATCCCAATCCGGCCCTGGCCAAGAAAGTCGGCTGGCGCGACACCCACGTCAAAATCGAAGGCCCCGCCGCCGCCGCCTTCCAGTATTCCTTCGTGAGCAACTGGGTGCACCAGGACGCCGGCGAACTGCCCGAAGCCAACTACTTCCCGCCGCTGGCGCCGATGGGCGACAAGGTGGTGCGGGTGCTGGCGAGCGATCCGGACAAGGGCTTTGAGATCTACAAGTCGCTCCTGCTGGCCATTGCCGACGCAAAGAAAACCATCCATATCACCAGCGCTTATTTCGTGCCCGACCAGCAGATCGTCGATGCGCTGATCGGCGCTGCCCGCCGCGGCGTCGACGTGCGCCTGGTGCTGCCGGGCGTGACCGACCACGGCCTGGTGCTGCACGCCGGCCGCGCTTTCTATGACCAGTTGCTGGACGGCGGCGTCAAGATCCACCACCTGCAAGTGGCCGTGCTGCACGCCAAGACGGCGGTGATCGACGGCGCCTGGTCGACCATCGGCTCGGCCAATATCGACCGCCGCAGTTTTATCCATAACTACGAATTGAACGTGATTATTCTGGATCCTGCGTTTGGGCAGCAGATGGAGGCGGCGTTCAGCGAAGATCTGCGCGATTCGAAGGAAGTGACCAAGGAAGAATGGGCGCGCCGCCCCTTCACCGACCGCGTCAAGGAGTGGGCCTCCAGGCTCACCGAGTACTGGATTTGAAATCAAACAAAAGTACACCCCTACTTTTGTTTGGCTTGACTAGGTAAAAAATCGGAGATTTTTTACTTCTAATTGCCACGCTTAGAGACGCAAAGATAGTCAGGGAAAAATCACTGGCAGAGCCAGATGATGTTTTAAATCAAACAAAAGTACACCCCTACTTTTGTTTGGCTTGACTAGATAAAAATCGGAGATTTTTTACTTCTAAATGCCACGCTTAGAGACGCAAAGATAGTCAGGGAAAAATCACTGGCAGAGCCAGATGATTTTTCAGGGTGAACCTTTTACGCTTAGATGCCCGCAGCCAGCATCCCTTCGTTATGCGCTGACCACACGTTGGCGCTGCGCAGGAACACCTCGGTGTGCATCTTGCTGAACTGTCTCGTGATGACGTCCCAGCCATAGCGGTCGACTTCGATGCGTTGCGCTTCGATCCGGATGGCGTTGAAGGAATTGACTTCGCCGCGACCGCGGGTGGAGGTGGCGGTGCCGGCCTGGACGACGAGGGCGGCGAAGTCGCTGATCTTGTAGCGGTCGGCCGTGTTGCCGGCGTGGCTCATGTGGAGGTGGCCGGCCAGCAGCAGGTCGACGCCCACGTCGGCAAAGGCGCGCATGGCCATCGGGGCG
>JBJMVV010000144.1:0-8052 GCA_045810505.1 Massilia sp. | reverse complement strand
GATCTGCTCGGCGGTGGTGGCCAGCGCCCACTGGTGGTGGGTGTGCATGGCGGCATCCGACCTGTGATTCCACTCGTTCGACGAGGCTTCGAATTTCTCCGCCTTTTTCTTGATCTCGCCCTTTTCGCTCTCGTAGCGGGCGACATCGGCCTTGTAGCGGGCCGGGTCGACGCCGGGCAGGCTCATGGCCATTTCCGCCAGGTTCTGCTTGTTCGACTTGGCCTGATAGTAATTCCAGGCGTTGGCCGCTTCCGTCTTGTCGATCGCGGCGTTGTTCTTGAACAGTGCGGCGTCGTTCTGGGTGGAGCCGCCCAGGTAACCGAACAGGGCGCCGACCGTGGCCAAAATCGCCGTCATGACGGCAATATTGTTGGAAAAGGAATCGCCGCCATGGGCAGCGTGTTCGACGGCGTGGTCGTGGGGACCGTGGACATGAAAACCGTGACCGGACATATCAAATGTTCTTTTCGTAAATGACAAAAGCGTAGTCGAAGCTGGCGGCCTCGGCATGGTGGTGTTCGCGCGATACTTCCGTCCAGCCCGCAGGCAGCGCGGGGAAGAAGGTATCGCAATCGAAGGTGTGGGCGATTTCCGTGATGATCAGGCGGTCGGCCGCGCCGCTTGCCAGCGCCTGCTGGAAAATCTGGGCGCCGCCGATGATGCAGGCCGCCGCGCCGCCGGCCAGTGCGATGGCCTGCTCGAGCGAGCCGGCCGCATCGACCCCTTCGTGCTGCCAGGCAGCATCGCGCGTGACGACGATATTGCGCCGGTTCGGCAGCGGGCGGCCGATCGATTCAAAGGTCTTGCGGCCCATGATGATGGGGTGGCCCATGGTGACCCGCTTGAAGTGGGCCAGGTCTTCCGGCAGATGCCAGGGCAGGCGGTTGTCGACGCCGATGCCGCGCTGGGCGTCCATCGCGACGACGAGGGTGAGCAGGGGGCGGTCCATATTGTTGGCTAAGGCTGTCCGGTTGATCCATCAGTGAGCCCGGGGGCGTCGAGCGCGTATTCTAGCAGCGTGGCGCGCGCTGATGGACCGCTTTTTAGCAGCGGGCAAGGCTGCGTTTGTTGCATCATGCACACAGAATAAGCGCGGGCTCTGCGCCCGGCCCCTGACGCGGGCCGCGGCTGCGGTATGCTGGCCTCCCATTTAGGAATTCACCATGCATTACAGAACCTTCAAACCAGCTTTCATGCTTGCCGCCTTGCTCGTGGCCGGCGCCGCCAATGCCCAGGAAGCCGCCAGCGCAGACGACAACATCAACCCCGACCGGCCCGATTTCGTCGAGTCCAGCGCCGTGGTCGGCAAGGGCCGCTTCCAGGTCGAAACCAGCTTCGGCTATGAACGTGGCAGCCGCGACGGCGTGCGCGAACGCCAGACTGCCACCCCAACCCTGCTGCGCTTCGGCATCTCGGACACGGCTGAGTTCCGGGTAGAAACGGATGGCTGGGTGCACAGCTGGACCCGCGGCGCGGACACCAGCGACGCCACCGGCATGGCCGATACTTCGCTGGGGATCAAATGGCGTCTGCAAGAAGGCAAGGATGGCGCGCCTGCGCTTGGCGTGCTGGTCGATGCCGCCTTGCCCACCGGCGCTTCCCGGCTCGGTTCCGGCGGCGTGCGGCCATCGCTGCGCGGCGTGGCCGAATGGGAGCTGCCGCAGGATTTTTCGCTGGCCGCGATGCCGGGCCTGGCCGTGCAGCGCAGCGACGCGGGCCAGCGTTTCACCAGCGGGATTTTTGCCGTTTCGCTGGGCAAGGAATTCAACGAGCGGGTGCACGGTTTTGTCGAGCTGGCCGCGCCCCAGATTGCCCACGCCCGCGATGGCGGCACGCAATTGTCGTTCGACTTCGGGGCGGCGTATCTCATCAACAAAAATGTCCAGGTCGATGCGGCCCTGTTTCGCGGCCTCAATCACAACACGCCCGATGTGAGCGTGTCGGTGGGACTGTCGTTCCGGCTGTAGCGCCTGGCGCCTCCACGACGCCCGCCCGGCCCAGCGCCGGCGCGGGCTTTTTTCGCGCAGACACCACGCACGATTGGCGCCACGGGCCTTATTTCACAACGCCCGATGCTAAGCTCACTGTGATCGTTTGATTGTTTTAGCAACACGTTTGCGTGAAATCCAATTGAATTGGCACAAATTTACCGCCTCGTTATACTTGAGTTAGCCCGGCAGTCAGGTCGGTGCTGACGGCCTGGCGCCGCCGCCACAGGATGGTGGGCGCGATCGTCCGACTATTGATGCGCGCCCGTGCGCCGCTATCGTATCAGCCGCGCCCGGCGCTGATTTCGCACCACCACCGCGCCCTGGCGGCCTGATCTCAACACCAGCACAGGAAAGTTCCATGCAATTTCGCTCCATCGGCCTGTCCCTGCGTTTTCTCGTCCCGCTCGCGCTGGTGCTGGCCCTGTTCGGCTACCTGGTGATCCCGCTCATGGACCAGTTCACGGTGCGCTGGTTCATCCGCGACCTCGACATGCGCTCGCAACTGCTGGCGCGCGCCTTGCAGGATCCCCTGGCCGAATACCTGCCGATGAAGTCGGCCAGCCGCATCAACCAGTTGTTCGACCGTGCCATCCAGGACGAGCGTTTGTACGCGGTGGGGTTTTGCGATACCAATGGCGTGCTGCGCTATAAAACCTCAACCTATCCGGCCGCGCTCGGCTGCTGGCATCCCCTGGTCGGTGACCGCGACAAGCAAGCGCTGGTGCGCCTGCCGCAGGGCCCCGTGCACGTGGCCGAAAGCGAGATCATGGAAGAGGGCGTCGACCTGGGGCGCCTGATCCTGGTGCATGACATGAGTTTCATCGAGCGCCGCAGCGCCGATACCAAGAAATACCTGCTGGGCTTTTTTGCCCTGCTGGCCCTGGCGATTTCCCTGATCACCGTGTTTGTCGCCCACTTGAGCTGGCGGGGCTGGATCAATGGGGTGAGGGAAATGCTACGCGGCGAGCTGATGCCGCGCGCCAAATCCAAGGCAGATGCGCCGCCGCCCGAAATGCAGCCGCTGGCTGGTGACCTGCGCCAGTTGCTGCGCGATTATCACATCGAGCGCCAGAACGAAAGCGGCGGCGGGGCGCGCGAGTGGACCGGCGACACCCTGAAGGAGCTGCTGCAACAGGATCTGGCCGGTGACCAGGTGCTGGTGGTGTCGAACCGCGAGCCGTATATCCACGTGGCCACGCCGAACGGCATTGAAGTCAAGCGTCCGGCCAGCGGCCTGGTCACAGCCGTCGAGGCTGTCATGCGCGCCTGTTCCGGCACCTGGATCGCCCACGGCGCCGGCTCGGCCGACCGGCAGACGGTGGACCGCAATGACCACGTGCCGGTGCCGCCCGAGCATCCCAGCTACACCCTGCGCCGGGTCTGGCTGACACCCGAGGAAGAGCAGGGCTACTATTACGGCTTCGCCAACGAGGGCCTGTGGCCGCTCTGCCATATCGCCCACGTGCGGCCCGTGTTCCGCTCCAGCGACTGGGAGCAGTACGTCAAGGTCAACCAGCGCTTTGCCGATGCCGTGATTGCCGAGGCAGCCACCGACAACCCGGTGGTGTTGGTGCAGGATTACCACTTCGCCCTGCTGCCGCGCATGGTGCGGGCCGTGTTGCCGAAAGCGACCATCATCACCTTCTGGCACATCCCCTGGCCCAATTCCGAGTCCTTCGGCATTTGCCCATGGCGCGAGGAAATCCTCGACGGCATGCTGGGCAGCACCATCCTGGGTTTCCACACGCCCTTCCACCGCAAGAATTTTCTTGACACCGTGGACCGCTACCTGGAAACCCGCATCGAGCAGGAAGCCTCCACCATCAGTTACGGCGGCCAGTTGACCCAGGTGGCGCAGTACCCGATTTCCATTGCCTGGCCGTCGGCGGACCGGATACTCCCCAGCATCGAGGAAAGCCGTTACCGGGTGCGCCAGCAACTGGGCCTGCCGGATGATCACCTGCTGGGCATCGGCGTGGACCGGCTCGACTACACCAAGGGCATCATCGAACGCTTCCAGGCGGTCGAGCGCCTGCTGGAACTGGAACCGGCCCTGATCGGCAGATTCAGCTTCATCCAGATCGCGGCGCCGACCCGCTCGTCGCTGGAGGAATACCAGGAATTCGAGGCGCGGGTGCGCCACCTGGCCGAACGTATCAACACGCGCTTTTCTCGCGGCAATGTTGCGCCCATTATTCTCAAAGTCGAGCATCATGAGCAGGAACAATTGACCGTACTTTTCCGCGCGGCCGAGGTATGCATGGTGACGAGTTTGCACGATGGGATGAATCTGGTGGCCAAGGAATTCATTGCCGCCCGCGATGACGAGCAGGGCGTGCTGATCCTCTCCCAGTTCACGGGCGCGGCGCGCGAACTGCATGAGGCCCTGATCGTCAATCCCTACCACATCGAGCAGGGCGCCGAAGCCTTGCAGCGGGCCCTGTCGATGCCGCCCGTCGAGCAGCGCGAGCGGATGCGCAGCATGCGCCGCCAGGTGCAGGATTTCAACGTCTACCGCTGGGCGGGACGCATGCTGGTCGACGCCGCGCGCCTGCGCCAGCGCGAGCACGTGATGTCGAAGATCGATTCGCACAGTCGCCTGGCGGGCCGGTCGGCGGCGGGGCAGCGTTCGTGAAGGCATTCCATTGATGAGCATGTCAATTGCGGGCACAGGCGAGGGCGCAGCCATCATTCTGGCCGACTGGCGCGGCGCCAGCCTGTTCCTTGATTTCGACGGCACCCTGGTGGAACTGGCGGAGCGGCCCGAACAGGTCAAGCTGGCCCCCGCCGTGCTGGCCACCCTGGGCCGCCTGCAGCAGTTATTGCATGGCCGGCTCGCCCTGGTCTCGGGCCGTCCCATCGCCCAGCTCGACGCCATGCTGGCCCCGTTACGCTTGCCACTGGCCGGCGTGCACGGCATGGAACGGCGCGGCCTCGACGGCCTCTTGCAGCGCACCACGCCGCCCGATCTGACGGCGGTGCGCGCCGCCGCGGCGCAATTGACCGCGGCCCACCCGGCGCTCTGGATGGAAGAAAAATTCGGCGCCCTGGCGCTGCACTACCGCCAGGCGCCCGAACTGGGCCCGCTGGTGGATGTCGCCATGCTGGAAGCGGTGCGGCGCAGTCCCGGTACGACTCTGCTCAAGGGCAAGATGGTGGCCGAGATCAAGCCGGACGGCATCGACAAGGGCAGCGCGGTGCAGGCCTTTTTGCAGGAGCCGCCATTTGCCGGCCACCGCGCCGTGTTTGCCGGCGACGACATCACTGACGAAGCCGGCTTTGCCATGGTGCAGGCCCTGGGCGGCGCCGGCATCAAGATTGGCGCCGGCCCCAGCGTGGCCCGCTACCGCATCGCCAGTCCCGCGGACCTGCACGGGGCCCTGGACAACTTGCTGGACGTATTATCGAGGAGAGATGAATGACTGACACCACCCCACCGGCACGTCCGCCAGCCTCGCTTGACTGCGGCGTGGTCGGCAACTGCGCCTTTTCCGCCATGATCGACCGGCAGGCCACCGTGACCTGGTCCTGCCTGCCCCGGTTTGACGGCGACCCGGTCTTTAACGCCTTGCTCGATTCGAGCGAGAACGCCGGCCTGTGGCAGATCGAGATCGACGACTACGCCCGCAGCGAGCAGCGCTACGAGCCGAACACGGCCGTGCTGCACACCACCCTGTACGACAGCGCGGGGCGGGGCGTCGAGATCACTGATTTCGCGCCCCGCTTCCTCAGCCGCGACCGCATGTTCCGCCCCCTGATGCTGATCCGGCGCGTGCGCCTGCTGAACAGCCCGGTGCGCATCCGGGTGCGCCTGAAACCCCGCTTCGACTGGGGCCGCAAGGCACCCACCATCACCCAGGGCAGTCACCACATCCGCTATGTCGGCCCCGACCAGACCTTGCGCCTGAACACGGATGCGTCGCTGAGCTACCTGCTCGACGAGCGCTTTTTCCTGCTCGACCGCACCGTCAACTTCATGCTGGGACCGGATGAAACTTTGGCCGACGGCATTGCCGATACGGCCCATTTGTTCGAGAAGGAAACCATCGGCTACTGGCGCACCTGGTCGCGCCGCCTCGCCCTGCCGCTGGAATGGCAGGATGTGGTGATCCGTGCCGCCATCACCCTCAAAATGTCCCTGTTCGAGGACACCGGCGCCATCATCGCCGCCATGACGACCAGCGTGCCGGAAGCGCCCGGCAGCAGCCGCAACTGGGACTACCGTTTCTGCTGGCTGCGCGACGCCTTTTTCGTGGTGCGCGCGCTCAACAGTCTGTCCGAAGTGGGCACCATGGAAGACTACCTGCGCTGGCTATCGAACGTGGTGGCGCGCGCCAAGGGCGGCCACATCCAGCCCCTGTACGGCATCGGCCTGGAAGAACACTTGCCCGAGTCGACCATGGATCACCTGACCGGCTACCGCGACTGCAAACCGGTGCGGGTCGGCAACCAGGCGCAGGAACATTTCCAGCACGACGTCTACGGCAACATCATCCTGGGCGCCAGCCAGGCTTTTTTCGACCAGCGCCTGTTCCGCCAGGTCGGCCTGGCCGAGTTCGGCGCCCTGGAAGCGGTCGGCGAACAGGCTTTCCGCATTTACGATCAGCCCGACGCCGGCATGTGGGAACTGCGCACCCGCGCACGGGTGCACACCTCGTCGGTGCTGATGAGCTGGGCGGCCTGCGACCGGCTCGCCAAGATTGCCGTCAAACTGGCCCTGCCGGCGCGCGCCTCCCACTGGGCGGAGCGGGCCGAACTGATCCGCGAACGCCTGCTGCGCGAAGCCTGGAGCGAGGAACGTCTGGCCTTTGCGGAAAGCTTCGGCGGACGTGACCTCGACGCCAGCGTGCTGTTGATGGCCGAGGTCAATTTCATCGACCCGATGGACCCCCGTTTCATCGCTACCGTCGATGCGCTGGAAGCGTCCCTGTGCGACGGGCCCTATATGCGCCGCTACGAGGCGCCGGACGACTTCGGCAAACCCGAGACGGCTTTCAATATCTGTACCTTCTGGCGCATCGACGCCCTGGCGCGGATTGGGAGGGTCGAGCAGGCGCGTGAGGTGTTCCAGGCCATGCTTGACGCCAGGAATCACTTGGGATTGCTGTCGGAAGACACCCATCCGGTGACAGGCGAGATGTGGGGAAATTTCCCGCAGACCTATTCAATGGTGGGATTGATCAATTGCGCGATGCGGCTGTCGGCGCCATGGAATAGTGTGATTTAATGCACCGTCACGCGGCATTCGTTGCGAGTTGGTCACAATGATTGGAATGAATTGACGAAATCGCCCCGTTTGCACAATATGGGTGCATAAGGCGCCCGTTTTTTACCGTGAATTGACGGAATTGATTGCAGCATCGGCGCTTCGACAAGCCAATGCCAGGCAGGGACGCCATGCTGGACCACGACGACAAGTCTTCACGCAATGAAGTCATCCTCACCACCGCCGGCGCCGCCGACATGCTGGGGGTGGCCGTCAGCACGGTGCAGAAATGGGTCGAATCGGGCGAGCTCGATTCCTGGAAAACGCCGGGCGGACACCGGCGCATTCCCATGGCCGGCGTCGTCAAGCTGTTGCGGCAACGTGGCGACCGGCCGGAAGCCGAAACGCCGCCACTGACTCTGATGCAAAGGCCCGATGGCATGCAGGACGAGCATGCGCGGGTGGCGGCGACCATGGCCACGGGCCTGTTCACGGCGCCCGATCGCGATGCTTTTGACAGCCTGGTACGCCTGGCCGGCCAGGTGACGGGCGCGCCGATCGCCGCCTTCACCCTGCTGACGAGCGAGCACCAGATCCTGCGTTCACGCATCGGCATTGATGTGCGCGAAACGCCGCGCGACTGGGCCTTCTGCAATCACACGGTGCTGGGCGAAGAGCTGCTCTGTGTCGAGGATGCGAGCCGCGATCCCCGCTTTTGCGCCAATCCGCTCGTCAGCTGCGCCGACGGCATCCGCTTCTATGCCGGGGTGCCCGTGCACGACCGGCGCGGCTACCGCATCGGCGCGCTGTGCGTGCTGGATCGCGAGCCTCGGCGCCTGTCCACCGAACAGGAAT
>JBJMVV010000143.1:0-8439 GCA_045810505.1 Massilia sp. | reverse complement strand
TTTCGAAGCCTTCCAGCAGGCCGACGGCAGTACGGCGCGCCGCTACGGCGGCACCGGTCTGGGCCTGTCGATCTCGCGCGAACTGGCGCGCCTGTTGGGCGGCGAAATCCGCGTCACCAGCGTGGTCGGCGCGGGCAGCACCTTTACGCTCTACCTGCCGCTGCGCCATGTGGGAATGATGCCGGGCGCGCTGCAGGAACGCAGCTACGCGCTGCCAGTGCCTCCGGACACGCCGGAGACCCGGGTCACGCTTGATGTGCCAACCAAGCTGCCTCTGGTGCTGGAAGCCCCACGCCTGCTGGACGATGATGAGACGCCCGAAGTGGACGACCGCAACGAGATTGCCCACGGCGACCAGGCGATCCTCATCGTGGAAGACGATCCCGCCTTTGCCGCCATCCTGCTGGCCCAGACCCGCAGCCGCGGCATGAAGGGCATCGTCACCATCAACGGCGAGCCGGTGCTGTCGCTGGCGCGCGAGTATCTGCCGATTGCCATCCTGCTCGACCTGGACCTGCCGGACATGGACGGCTTTATTGTGCTGGACCGCCTCAAGCGCGATCCGGGCACCCGCCATATTCCCGTGCACGTCATGTCGAGCATGCGCGAGCGCGAAAAAACCCTGCGCGCCGGCGCCATCTCCTATCTGGACAAGCCGATCAAGCTGCAGCGACTGGAAGAGGAATTCGATCACATCCAGGAGTTCACCAACCACGGCAAGCGCAGCCTGTTGATCGTTGAGGACGATCCCGTGCAGCGCCAGGACATGATCGAGCTGATCGGCGAATCGGACCTGGAGTTGATTGCCGTTGACAGCGGCCACGCCGCGCTCGAGTTGCTCAAGGCGCGCCGTTTTGACTGCATGGTGCTCGATTTGACCCTGCCCGACATGGACGGCTTTGCCCTGATCGACATCATCAGCAAGGACAAGTCCCTGTCCGGCCTGCCGGTGGTGATCTACACGGCGGCCGAACTGTCGCGCAAGGAAGTGACGAAACTGAAGCGCTTCGCCAAGACGGTGGTGCTGAAGGACGCCCGTTCGCGCGAACGCCTGCTGGACGAGACGGCGCTGTTCCTGCATCGCTCGCCCGCCGACCTGCCTGAACAACAGCGCCGCATGCTGGAAGAAGTGCAGGCCTCGACGGCCGACCTGGCGGGCCGCAAGGTGCTGGTGGTCGACGACGACCTGCGCAACATTTTTGCCCTGACGACGGTGCTGGAACGCTACAAGATGGAGGTGCACTTTGCCGAAAACGGCAAGGACGGCATCGCCATGCTGGAAGAGGTGCCAGGCATCGAGATCGTGCTGATGGACATCATGATGCCGGAGATGGACGGCTACGACACCATGCGCGCCATCCGCCAGATTCCGCAGTTTAAGAATCTGCCCATCATCACCCTGACGGCGAAAGCCATGAAGGGCGACCGCGACAAGTGCATCGCGGCCGGCGCCAGCGACTACATCACCAAGCCGGTCGATGTCTCTCAACTGCTGACCCTGATCCGCGTATGGCTGGGACACTGATGCCGGCCGAAGGGGGCGCGCCCTGCGAACTGATCGACGACAGCGTGCTGGAGACCTCGCTGTTCCTGACCGCCTTGCACGCCCGCTTCGGCGCCGATTTCCGCGGTTTCAATCCGCTGGTGATCAAGGCCAAGCTCGACGAGCAGGTGCAGCGCTGCCAGTTGCCCAACATCTCGGCCCTGCAGGGCGCGGTGCTGCGCGACGATAAGCTGGGCCACGAGGTGATCCGCCTGCTCAGCACCGGCCACAGTGCTTCCCTCAACGATTCCCACCTGTTGATGGCGCTGCGCTTTGCCGTCGTGCCGATCCTGCGCTCCTCGCCCTGGCCGGCCATCTGGATCGCCGACTGCACCCATCCCGGTCTGGTGGTGCTGATCGCCGCCATGCTCAAGGAAGAAGGCCAGCTCGAACGCACCCAGATTTACGTGACGAGCGCCGACGAAAGCTTCATCGCCGAAATCCCCCAGCTGCGCATTTCGGCGGATGACGCCGCGCAACTGGAACGCCTGCATCAGGCCAACGGCGGCCATGGCAGCTTGCTGGCCCACCTGGAAGCAGCGCCGGCAGAAGAAGCGCAGGGCGATCAGGAAAAAGCAGGCGCAAAGGCTGCGGCAGTTTCGGCAGCGCGGGGAGAAGAGGGCGCCAGCATGGCCGACCAGGCCGCCGGAGGCTTCACCCTCGGCAGCGCCGTGCGCGCTTCGCTCACCTGCCATGTGCACGATCTTGCCAGCGATGCCTCCTTTCGCGAGTTTGAAACGGTGGTCTGCGCGCGCCCCTTGCGTGAATACGGTTTCGAACTGCAGCAGCGGGCGCTGGGCATTTTCAGCGAAAGCCTGTGCGGCTTCGGCGTACTGCAGATCGATCCGTCCAGCGCGATGCGCACCCTGGCGGCGGACTTCAATTTTGCACCCGTGCTGCCTGGGCAGGGACTGTACCGGCGTCTGCCCAGGTAAGGGCAAACGCCGGCGCAGTTTGCGCGCCGCACGCCAAAGACCAGCGGCCAGCAGCCAGTGACTGCGGGCCAGCGGGCGCCTTCGCTACAGATTGCTGTTCTCCCAGTCGTATTGGGGCACGGTGGCCGGCGCCGTGCCCGTCACGATGAGCACCTCGCGGTGCGAACCCAGTTCAATCAGGCCCGGGTCCCCGGTGTACTCGCTCAGCTTGCCTCCCTCGATGATGTAGAAGCGTACCGGCCCGGCGATCCCGGCCGCGCCGTTGCGCGACAGGTTCTGGCCCCACAGGCTAAAGAACTGCCTGAGCACAAAGGTTTTTTTCACGTCCGTTTCAATGTGCACCACGCCGGTGTAGGGATCGTGGGTGTGCAGTTCATAGGCGCAGCCGTTCAGGCCGATATGCTCGGGAATGCCCAGCCGCACGCCGTTGCGATAGAACGAGATCATGCCGTGCGCATGGTAGTTCTCGTTCGGCGCGCACCTGACGCCGTCAATGGTCTGCCCGGTGCCGCTACCCCCCGCCGGGAAATATTGCAGGCTGTTTGCCGTGCCTGCCACCAGCGGCGTCAGCTTCGCTTCGAGGGTGATATCGGCCGGTGCTGGCGGTGGTGACGGCGGTGGTGGAGGCGCCGGTGGCGGCGTCGGATCGGGCGGCGTGGGCGGTGGCGCCGGCGGCGGTGTCGGATCAGGCGGTGGTGGCGTCGGCGCAGGCGGAGTAGGCGGCGGCGTGGGGTCTGGTGGCGGTGATGTTGGTGGTAGCGGTGGCGCCGAGGGTGGCGGCGGTGGTGGTGCATCGCCGCCGCCGCCGCAGGCGGCAAGCAAAGGACCGCAGAGGGCGAGCACGAGCGCGCAGCGTGCGAGACGCATTGAAACCAGGTTCAAAGGCATTTTGGCACTCCCGGATAATGGACATGAGCCAATTCTAGGGAGCCGATTTCGGCTGGAGTTATGGCGCATCAATCGTCCGGGCAGCGAAAAACCGAACCTTTTTGACTTGTTATGTGGGCAATGTTAAATACCACCGAGCTAGTGATAATGTGTGAGAATACAGACAGCAAATTAACAACATGACCATATTTTTGGTTCTTATTTGCTTGAAAGTTTATGCAGCAAGCTTATACTGTGACCTTTGGTGAACATTTCAAAAAAGCATCCTCCACGCCGCGCCGCGTGTACTGTGCCAGTCTTGCAGCGCTTAGCCGAACCTTGTGCCCCCTGGCACATGCAGGCGTCTGTGCCGACAAGCCTTTAATGGTGACCAGCGCCAGCGTGGGTCCGTCAACGAACCAGCACGTGGCGAGCCTATGGACCTGATCCACCTGATTACTGTCTTTATCGCCGTCGGCGAAGACGAATGCCTCGCTTCCGCGGCGCGCCGTCTGGATATGTCACCGGCCGCTGTCACGCGCGCCGTCTCGGCGCTGGAAGCGCGGCTCGACGTGACCCTGCTGCTGCGCATGACTCGCACGGTGCGGCTGACCGAAGCGGGCCGCCATCATCTTGACTCGATGAAAAACATCATGGGCGCGCTGGCTGCGGCGGACCAGGCCGTGTCTGGCGCAAACGCCGACCACAAGGGCCGCCTGTCGGTGACGGCCTCGGTGGTATTCGGGCGGATGTTCGTGCTGCCGGCTATCGGCGAGTACATGGCGCAGTTTCCGCAGCTTGACGTGGCGGCCTGTTTCGTCGACCGCACGGTGAACCTGGTCGACGAGGGCCAGGATGTGGCGGTGCGGATCGGCCAGTTGCCGGACTCGGGCCTCAAGTCGCTCACGGTCGGATCGGTGCGCCAGGTCATGTGCGCCTCGCCCGCTTACCTGGCAGAGCGGGGCACCCCGCGCCGGCCGGCCGAGCTGTCGCGCCACATGCTCATTTCGCGCAATGGGATCGCGCCCCGCATGGATGCCATCGCGCTGGCCCATGAGCGCCTGCCGGCCAGCCGCCTGCGCGCGCGCCTGTCGGTGACGGGCTCCGAGTCAGCCATCCACGCCGCCTGCGAGGGGCTGGGCATTGCCCGCGCCATGTATTACCAGGTGGCGCCGCTGGTGGCCGAGGGCCGCCTGGCGGTGGTACTGTCCGATTGCGAGGGGCCGCCCCTGCCGGTCCAGGTGTTGCATCGGCAGGGGCGTTACGGTTCTTCCAAGGTGCGCAATTTTATCGATCTGCTGGTGGGACGGCTGCGCGCCGAAAAGTCTCTGCATTAAGTCGTGTCATCTTCGCAGGCGCCAGGCGCCTGTTTGCAATGCCAGGAGGATCACCGTGGAACGCATGCACATGCTCAATGTTTTTGTCGCCGTGGGTGAAACCCAGGGGTTTGCGGCCGCTGCCAACCGGATGCGCCTGTCGCCGGCGGCCGTCACGCGCGCCATCGCAGGCCTGGAGAAAACCCTCGGTGTCGAACTGCTCCAGCGCACCACCCGCAACGTGCGCCTGACGGAAGCCGGACGGCGCTACCTGGAAGACATCCGCCACATCGTCACCGAGATCGACCAGGTCAACGACACCACCACTTCGGCCCCGAAAGGCCAGCTGGTGGTCACCGCCCCGGAAGCGTTCGGCAAGTTCTTCGTGATGCCCTGCATTGCCGACTACCTGCAGCGCTTTCCCGGCGTCGACGTGGTGGCCAGCTTCGATGACCGCGCCGGCGATCTGGCGGAAGAGGGCGTCGATGTCTCGATCAGCATCGGCGCGCTGCGCGATCCCGGCCTGATCTCGACCCGGCTGGGCCAGGTGCACTGGGTGCTGTGCGCCTCGCCCGCCTATCTCGACCGGCGCGGCACCCCCCAGCATCCCGGCGACCTGCTGCACCATGCCATCATCGGCTTGGGCGAAGGCAGCGCGCCGATGGAATGGAAATTTGCCGAAGCGGGCGGGCGGATGATCATGCGCCTGCGCCCGCGCCTGGCGGTGACGACCGCCGACGCCGCGGTGGCGGCAGCCTGCAGCGGCATGGGCATCGCGCGCCTGCAGTCCTACAAGGCCGGCAGCCTGATTGCGCAGGGGCTGCTGCGTCCCGTGCTGGAGCGCTACAGCGAAGGGGTTGATCCCGTGCACCTGCTGCGCCGCGAACGGGGTCGCGACGTGCCCAAGATCAGCCACTTCACCCGCCTGATGGTCGAGCGTCTGGCCAATGATCCCCATCTGCAGTAGTGGAAACATGGCGTTGTGCGCAGTAATTCTGTCTTGATCGCAGCGCCGTCAATGTCCGTCGAGGGCTCTGCGCTTCTCTTCTAGAATTGATGATCGCGTGGCAAGGCCAGCCATGACGGCGTGGCTGGCCGGCGGCGCGCTTTCTGGAGATCACCATGTCCCGACTTGTTGCGTTTGCCGCCCTCAGCGGCGCGGCCCTGCTGTCATCGTTTCATTTGCCTTCGGAGTCGCCCCACTCGCCCGCCTCGGGCGCCCCCGCGGCCTCGCTGGCTTCGCCCATCTTCGGCGTCACCCTGCCGCCGGACTATCGCAACTGGCCCATCATCGCACCGTCCCATGAAGAGGGCTTCGGCGAACTGCGCGTGATCGTCGGCAACCCGATCGCGATGAAGGCATTTCGCGACGGCGTGCTGCCTTTCCCCGACGGCACGGTGATGACCAAGATCGCCTGGGAGCGGGTCCAATCGACCGAATTCGCTCCGGCTTATGTGCCGGGCAAGGCCAAAACCGTGCAGGTGATGGTGAAGGATTCCAAGCGCTACGCCTCGACCGGCGGCTGGGGCTTTGGCCGCTTCATCGACGGCAAGCCGGTCGACGCCGCCCAGCATCAGACCTGCTTCGCCTGCCATGAAGCCAATGTCAAGAATCACGACTTTGTGTTCACGCGTTTGGGTGAAGGCTTGCGCTAGGGCAGGCCCCCGAACACCTGGCGGCTCAATGATGCAGCAAGCCGCTCACTGCCAACGGATAGTTGGCCTCCGTCCAGTCCAGTTCGCCAGCGGCGCGGGCCCGCGCCGCTTCCGCCCCCACCTCGGCGCGCGTGAGGCCGGATGGCGCTTCATGAACGGCAAGGGGATAGTTGGTGTCGTTATAGTCGAGTTCGCCGGCGGCGCGGGCGCGCACCGCCTCGGCGCGGATTTCCTGGCGTGTCACGGTGGACGGCGGCGCTTTCGGGATGAACGGCGTATTGGTTTCGTTCAGATCGAGTTCGCCGGCGGCGCGCGCTCGCAGGGTCTCGGCGCGCACCTCCTCGCGGCTTAATGGGTGGCTCTCCTGGGCCAGCGCGCCTGCGCTGCCGCCAATCAGGGCAATGGCGGCAAACAGATGGGCGATAGTGGTGTTCATGGTAGTTCTCCTTGGACCAATGTGGGATTGCCTGGACTGGCAGTGAGGCGATTGCGTGGACTGGCCTGGATGCGCGCTGTCTTTTGCGGCATCGATGGAGCTAGTCTAGAAGCATTAGGTCGTGGGAAAAACGGGGCGGGTCGCAATGAACTCTTGTGTTGATCGCGTTAATAACTGGAATGTGTGAGGAGCGACGCAGGACGGCGCCGCCAGCCTTGCGGCGGCGCCAGGCGGATTACTTCAGGCCGTCGTAGACCAGGCGGGTGAAGAAATCCGGATCGATGACGAAGGCGCCGTACTGGGCGTCATACTTGGCGGTGGGCTTGGCGGCGATGATGGCTTCGCGCGACTTGCCCTGCTTTTTCAGGACCTGCACATTGTCGCGGATGGCGACGAGCATATTGCGCCAGTCCTGTAGTTGCTGGCGGTTGCCCACCGGGCCGTGGCCGGGCACCACAATGGTCTTCGGCCCCGCCTGCTTCAAGGCCTTGTCGGCCCACAGGATCGCCGTGTTGATGCCGCCGCCATTTTCGTTGTCGATGAAGGGATAGACCCCGTTCCAGAAAATATCGCCCAGCACCAGCACATCGGCTTTCGGGAAGTACACCCAGATGTCGCTGTCGGTGTGGCCATGGCCGAAGTTTTTCATCTCGACCTTGGTGCCCTCGAAGGTGATGGTCTTGTCCTTCTCGACAACGACCGTCGGCCGCGCTGATGCGGGCAGCGGATCGAAGGTGAAATCCCAGTCTTCGACCCGGACTGTCTCGCCGACCCGCTTCAAGGTATTGGTCTGGCCATAGATGGTGGGCTTCGATTCCGACACCCACTTGTTGCCGTCCGTGTGATCCCAGTGGTAGTGGGTGTTGATCAGCACCTTGATCTTGCCGGGCCCCAGCTTGTCAATGGCGGCCTCGACGCGCGGGCGCGATACGGCAATGCCTGCGTCGACCAGCAACTTGCCTTCCTTACCGGCCAGCACGGTGATATTGCCCCCGGAGCCGGACAGCATGCTCAAGCCGCCGCGCAGGGGATCGACCGTGATCGGCGTGACCGCGGCCGCCTCGTTGATCTTGATGACGGGGCTGATGGGCTTGTCCTGCGCCCAGGCGAAGCCGCCCGCCGATGCCAGGGTCGCCGCAACGGCGAGGCTGGACGCAAGGCGGCTGAATCGGGCGCCGGGGCCGGCTTGGTAAATAGTTGGCTGCATGTGAGGCCTCATGTTGATGAAGATGGCCGCGCGGACGGGCGGCCGGACGGGTCCGCTTTGGTGCGGTCGAAATGGGCGTGCCGCTTGATTTTACGTAGCGACAAGAAATGCAGTACGCCTGCCCCGGCAATTGAGCATTTCTCGGCCACTGCATGGGGCCCGTGCCACGCCCATGCAAAGCGACGCCATTGTTTGCTGTGTCCGCCGCAATGCTCAATTGCCAATAGCGTCATTCCGTCAACCTTTTCCCTGCGTACAATCCTTGCAAGTACTCATTGTCCTTGTCCAGGACGCATAGCCACGCCAGGCTCGTAGCGCTTTCCCAGGAAACTATCCATGAACCTCAGACTGACCATGCCGTTCACGGCAACTGTACTGTCGCTGTCGATCGCCCTGTCCCTCGCCAGCCACTGGGCCGATGCCGCCGGGGCCCGGCCCACCATCATCCTGGTGCACGGCGCCTTTGCCGATTCCACCAG
>JBJMVV010000142.1:0-7347 GCA_045810505.1 Massilia sp. | reverse complement strand
GGCTCGATCGCCGACAACGCGCGCGACATCGATTTTGCGATGCGCTGGGGTTTTGGCTGGAACGTCGGTCCATTTGAAACCTGGCAGGCCGCTGGCTGGACCCAGATCGCCGAGTGGATCAACCAGGACATCGCCGAAGGCAAGGCCCTGACCAACACGCCATTGCCGGCCTGGGTGACCAGCGGCGTGGTCGCTGAAAAAGGCGGCGTGCACACGCCTGAAGGTTCCTATTCGGTCAGCAAGAATGCCTTCGTGCCCCGTTCGGATCTGGCTGTCTACAATCGCCAGGCCTTCCGCGCACCCGTGCTGGGCAGTGGCGCCATCGACGGCAAGACCGCCGGCACCACCTTCTTCGAAGACGAGTCCGTGCGCATCTGGCACATGGACGACGAGGTGCTGGTGATCTCGCTGAAAACCAAGATGCACGTCATCGGCGAAGGTGTCATCAACGGCCTGAAAATGGCCCGCGAAGAAGCCGAAAAGAATTTCAAGGGCCTGGTCATCTGGAATACCGACGCAGCCGAAGGCGGCGCCTTCTCGGCCGGCGCGGATTTGCAGTCGGCTCTGCCCCTGTTCATGCAGGGCGGCGCCAAGGCGATGGAGCCAGGCATCAAGGCGCTCCAGAACGCCTTCATGGGCATGAAGTATTCGAACGTGCCAGTCGTTGCAGCAGTGGCCGGCCTGGCGCTGGGCGGCGGTTGCGAGATGGCGCTGCACGCAAGCAAGCGCGTGGCTTCGATCGAGTCCTACATCGGTCTCGTCGAAGTGGGCGTTGGCCTGATCCCTGCTGGTGGCGGTTTGAAGGAAGCGGCAGCACGCGCTTCAATGGAAGCCAAGGGCAGTGACATCCTGCACTTCCTCAAGACCGGCTTCACCAATGCAGCCATGGCCAATGTGTCGAAGTCGGCACTGGAAGCCAAGGCCATGGGTTACCTGAAGGAAGACGACGTGATTGTCTTCAATGCCTACGAGTTGCTGCACGTTGCCAAGGTGGAAGCGCGCGCCATGTTTGACGCCGGCTACCGCCCACCGCTGCAAAAGCCGATCACGGTCACGGGCCGCTACGGCCTGGCCACCATCAAGGCGCAACTGGTCAATATGCGCGACGGCGGTTTTATTTCGGCCCACGATTTCAAACTGGGCGAGATGATCGCGACCATCGTCACCGGTGGCGACATCGACCAGGGCAGCGTGGTGAGCGAGCAGTGGCTGATGGACATGGAGTGCAAGGCATTCCTCGAGCTGCTCAACCATCCGAAATCGCAGGAACGGATCATGGGCATGATGCAGACCGGCAAACCTGTACGCAACTAAGCAGATCAGAGAGAACAAAATGACCAAGCAACTTCAAGACGCCTACATCGTCGCCGCCACCCGCACCCCGATCGGCAAGGCGCCGCGCGGCATGTTCAAGACCACCCGCCCGGATGACCTCCTCGTGCGCGTGCTGCAAAGCGCGATGGCCCAGGCGCCAGGCCTGGACCCGGCCCTGATCAACGACGCCATCATCGGCTGCTCCTTCCCGGAAGCCGAACAGGGTTTTAATATTGCCCGCATGTCCGTGCTGCTCGCTGGCCTGCCGAAAACCGTGGGCGGCGTGACCGTCAACCGTTACTGCGCTTCCGGCATCACCGCGATTGCCATGGCAGCCGACCGCATCCGCGTCGGTGAAGCCGACGTCATGATTGCCGGCGGCGTCGAATCGATGTCGATGGTGCCAATGATGGGCCATCATCCGTCGATGAACATGAACATGTTCACCGATGAAAATGTGGGCATGGCCTACGGCATGGGCCTGACGGCGGAAAACGTCGCCAAGCAGTGGAAAGTCTCGCGCGAAGCCCAGGACGCGTTCTCGGTGGAATCGCACCGCCGGGCGATTGCTGCCCAGCAGGCCGGTTTCTTCAAGGATGAGACCACCCCGGTCGAGATCATCACCCGCACGCCCAACCTGGCCACCGGCCAGGTCGACATCAAGACCCGCACGGTTGACACCGACGAAGGCGCGCGCGCCGATTCGACCATCGAATCGCTGTCGAAGCTGAAGCCTGTGTTTGCTGCCAAGGGTTCCGTCACCGCCGCCAACAGCTCGCAAATGTCCGATGGCGCCGGCGCATTGATTTTGGTGTCGGAAAAAATCCTGCGCGAGCACAACCTGACCCCGCTGGCGAAGTTTTCTTCGTTTGCCGTCAAAGGTGTGCCGCCGGAAATCATGGGCATCGGCCCCAAGTTCGCCATCCCCGCCGCCTGCGCCGCCGCCGGCATCACCCAGGATCAGCTGGACTGGATCGAGCTGAACGAAGCGTTTGCTGCACAGGCCTTGGCTGTGATGGGCGACCTGGGCCTCGATCCCGCCAAGGTGAACCCGATGGGCGGCGCGATCGCCCTCGGCCACCCGCTGGGCGCCACCGGCGCCATCCGGGCCGCCACGGTCGTCCACGCCCTGCGCCGCAACAGCCTGAAGTACGGCATGGTGACGATGTGCGTCGGCACCGGCATGGGCGCCGCCGGCATTTTCGAACGCGTGTGATAAGCACGCAGCGCTAACAGCAGGGGGGACTGGCCGGGCCACGAATGGCTCCGAAGGTGCCTGTCCCCTTTTTTGCATCCCACTCCACAGGGCAAAGAATGGAAATCCTGACCACCACCGCCAATGGCATCCTCACCATCGCCTTCAACCGCCCCGAGCGCAAGAACGCCATCACGGGCGCCATGTACCAAACCATGGCCGACGCCCTGGTCGCCGGCGAATCCGACAGCAGCGTTCGCGCCATCCTGATCCACGGCACCCCCGACATTTTCACCGCTGGCAACGACCTCGACGACTTCCTCAAAAACGCCCCGGTCCCCGGCAAATCCGACGCCAACCGTCCCGTCTACCAGTTCATGCGGGCGCTGGCCGGCGCCAGCAAACCGGTGGTCGCGGCCGTATCCGGCGCCGCCATCGGCATCGGCACCACCATGCTGATGCACTGCGACCTGGTCTACGCCGCCGACAAGGCCAAGTTCAGCATGCCTTTCGTGCAGCTGGGCCTGTGCCCCGAGTTTGCCTCGAGCGTCCAGTTCCCCGCCATCGCCGGCCACCCCCGCGCCGCCGAAAAGCTGCTGCTGGGCGAAGCCTTCAGCGCCCAGGAAGCGTTTGAAATGGGTCTGTTGAGCAAAGTGCTGCCTGCCGACGACCTGCTGCCTTTTGCGTTGGCCCAGGCCGCAAAACTGGTTGCCCTGCCCGCCAGCTCAGTGCGCGCCACCAAGAGCCTCATGAAGCGCAGCAAGCAAAGCGCGCTTGACGCGGCGATTGCCGCCGAAAACGCGTTGTTCGGCGCCATGCTGCAGGCACCGGAAGCCAAGGAGGCGTTCACGGCGTTTTTTGAAAAGCGCAAGCCTGACTTTTCAAAGTTTGCCTGACTACGCGCGCGCCGGATTGACCTTAAAACCCACGTTTTGCGTGGGTTTTTTTACATAGGGCGGTTTTTTCTTTGCGTATTTCGCCGCGCATATTATTGTTCAGTCCCTGCATCAGTTTTTCGTCTCGAAAAAGGAAGAAATTGTGACATCGTTGATTTTTTATGAACGGCCCGTTGCCCTCAACCCTGAACGCCATGGCAAGACCAAACTCGCGCTCACTGGGGATTTTTCATTCAGCCGCGCCACCAATTCGGTGCTGATCACCGCCACCGAACTGGCCGATGCCTCGGCCAGTTTCCCGGTCCTGTTCGTGGGAACGCCGGCTGAAGGGTTCGGACTGGCCGCCATGGTGGGCCTGAAGGATCGTGACAACCTGTTCGTGAACGACGATGGCAAGTGGGACGCCGAGAGCTATCTGCCCGCCTTCGTGCGCCGCTATCCCTTTGTGCTGGCCGAAGGCGGCCCCGTCGCCGATGAGCTGACGGTGTGCGTCGACGAAGCGTTTGCCGGCTTGAATACGGAGCACGGTGAAGCGCTGTTTGACGACAAGGGCGCGCCAACTCCGATGCTGCAAGGGGCGGTTGATTTCCTGCGCCTGTTTCACGATGAAATGCTGCGCACCCACGCCTTTGCCCAGCGAGTGGCAGCGCTCGACGTGCTGGTGCCGAAAAACGTCGAGGTCGAACACGCGGGCGCAAAGCAGGTGGTGGAAGGTGTCTACATCGTCGATACGGAGCGCCTGCATGCGCTCGATGATGCCACCCTGGCGCGCCTGGTGCGCAGCGGTGACATGCAGCTGATCGACGCCCACCTGATGTCTTTGAAAATGATTCCGCGCCTGATAAGCCGCCTGGAGCGCCGCGGCAGCGCCACTGCTCAGTAAGCCCTGGCCAGACAGGCTCACAGGCTGAACGGCAAAAGCCCGCCATCGATGGCGGGCTTTTTTTATGCGGCTTACAGCTGGCTCATGCCGCCATCGACGATCAATTCCGTGCCGACAATGAAGGCCGACTCGGACGCAGCCAGGTAAAGCACGGCGCCTGCCACTTCCTCCGGCGTCCCAAAGCGTTTGAGAGGAATCTGGCCCTGGATGGCGGCGGCCATTTCACCAAGCTGCTCCGCTTCCAGGCCCAGGCGGCCGTACAGGGGCGTTGTGACCGGACCGGGGCTGACCACGTTCACCCGCACGCCCTGGGGCAACAGTTCGGCCGACAGGGTTTTGGCCAGCGAAATCAGGGCGGCCTTGCTGGCGGCGTAGACGGAGGAGGAGGGCATGCCGATGTGCGCGTTGATGGAGCCGTTCAAGACAATCGCGGCGCCGCGGTTCAGACGGGACGCCAGCGCCTGGATCAGGAAATACGGCCCCTTGACGTTGGCATCGAAGGAGGCGTCCCAGGTCGCTTCCGTCATCGCATCGAACGGCGCAAATTTCGCCACGCCGGCGTTGATGAAAATGGCGTCCAGGGTGATGTTCTGTTCGGCCAGCAGGGCGGCCAGGCGGCCGGTGTCAGCGATACTGCCCTGGTCGCTTTGCAGGGCCAGCGCGCCTTCGCCCAGGCTGGCGCGGGCGCTGTCGAGGGTGGCCTGGTCGCGGCCCGTGATGATGACGCGGGCGCCTTCGCGGGCAAATTGCCGGGCGGTGGCCAGGCCAATGCCGCTGTTGCCACCAGTGACGAGTACGGTTTTGTTGTCGAAGCGATGCATGATCAATTCCTTGAGAAATTAGTTAGGGGAAATCGTGCTGAGCGGCTTGAGGAATTCGATGGTGCGCGCTTTGCTCAGGTACTGCTCGAGGCTGGCCTCGTACTGCTGGCGATACGGTTTGCCCAGGTGATGGGCGATGAAATATTCCTTGGTGCAGGCCCAGGTTTCGTACAGCACCAGGGTGTCCGGGGCGTCCAGATCTTCGTGGACAAAGGTGTTGATGAAGTCCGGTTCCTGCGCCATCTGTTCCAGCACGCCGTACAGGGCGCTGCGCATCGCTTCGCGCTGCTCGGGGCGGGTTGGCAGGCGGACGATGAATGAAACTTGGCTTGTCATGATGTGGTCCTCTTGGGTTTGTTTGTGCAGTGAAGCCACTGTAAAGCCAATGGATTACGTAATCAAAGCCCTGGTTAATGATGGTATATTCAGGTTTTGTGAACGATTGGACGCCCCATGGACCGCCTCAAAGCGCTGGAAGTGTTTGTGGAAGTGGTGCAGAAGAATGGCTTTGCGCGCGCGGCCGACGCGCTCGACACCTCGCCCGCCAACGTCACCCGCATCATTGCCGACCTGGAAAGCCACCTCGGCACACGCCTCCTGAACCGCAGTTCACGCCGGATGTCGCTGACGGAATCGGGCCAGGGACTGTTCGAGCGGGCCAAGGTGATCGTCGAAGACATGGCCGAGATCGAAGCGATTGCTTCCTCGTCTGTACTGGCGCCGCGCGGCCTGCTGCGCATCAACGCGCCGCTCAGTTTCGGCGTGCTGCAGTTGGCGCCGCTGTGGCCGCTGTTCATGGCGCAGTATCCCGACATCGAATTGCAGGTGTCCCTGATCGACCGCGTGGTCGACATCGTGGAAGAGGGCTACGACCTCGCCATCCGCATTTCGCGCGCGGGCTCCACTGCCCACGCGGCGCGCCGGCTGGCGACTTCGCGCAACATCTGCTGCGCCTCGCCCGCCTACCTGGCCCGCCACGGCGCCCCGGCCACGCCGGCCGAACTGAAGCAGCACAACTGCATCGGCTACAGCTATTCGGCCAGCGCCGACGAATGGCGTTTCGCCGACGCTGCCGGCCATCCCCATCCCGTCACCGTCAGCTGCAGCCTGCACGCCAACAACGGCGACACCGCCCGCGCCGCCGCGCTGGCCGGCGCCGGCATCATCTGGCAGCCGACCTTTTTGATCGGCGATGATTTACGCAGCGGGCGCCTGCTGCCCATCCTGCCCGGCTTTCATTTGCCCGATATCGACATCCTCGCCGTCTACCCCAGCCGCCACCACCTGAGCGCCAAGGTGCGCGTGATGATCGATTTTCTGGCGGCGCGCTTTGGCGATGTGCCGCCGTGGGATCAGGCCTGATTTTTACGGCCTGCTTACGCCGCCGGGCGGCTTCTATATAAAACCTTTACGGCGCGACCTTTAAGCTTCATTTTCATCGCAGCGGCCACCCGGCCCCGATGCTCAATGACTTTCAGGGACACGCAATGAAAATTCACATGGCAGCCGCGCTATTGATCGCGGCGCTGGCACCACAGATTGCATCGGCCGACGATGCACTGACCTTCAACGCCGCCGTCACCAGCGACTACCGCTACCGGGGCATTTCGCAAACCCGTTTGCAGCCGGCCTTGCAAGGCGGCGCCGATTACGCGGACAGCAAGGCCGGCTGGTATGTCGGCGCCTGGGCTTCCACCATCAAGTGGACCAGGGATGCAGGTGGCAGCGGCGACATCGAACTCGATCTGTATGGCGGCAAGCGCGGGGCAATCGGCAAGGATGTCGCGTATGACGTCGGCGTGCTCACTTACGTTTATCCGGCCAATGGCCTGAAAAACGTGGCCGGTTTCGACAACGCCAATACCACCGAACTGTACGGCCAGCTTTCGTATGGCGTCAGCTCCCTCAAATATTCTCACGCCGTCACCAACCTGTTTGGTTTTGTCGACAGCAAGAACAGCGGCTATGTCGATCTTGCCGTCAATCCCGACCTGGGCAATGGCTTTGTCCTGAACCTGCATGCGGGACACCAGCGGGTAGCCAACAACGATGCGGCCAGTTACAGCGACTGGAAAGTGGGCTTGACCAAAGACTTTGGCATGGTCACGGGCGCCTTGGCGGCCATCGGCACCAATGCGGGGAAAACGGCGTATGCCTCGCCCGCCAATGGCAAATTCCTCGGCAAATCCGCCCTCGTGCTCACCGTGAGTAAAACCTTTTAACGCGATTTTTATACGG
>JBJMVV010000141.1:0-4991 GCA_045810505.1 Massilia sp. | reverse complement strand
GCCAGGCGTTCAGTTGCGCATCCTCGACCGCCTGGCCCACCGATTCGATGCCGGCCAGCAGGGCCACCGGCACCAGGGTGGTGTGGCCGCCGTTGAGGATGCCGACCTTGCGCTTCTTGTAGGGCTTGATGTCGTTGACCAGGCGGATGTTCAAGCCGGCACCGGCCAGTTGCAACTCTTCCGCCAGGGCGGCAGGCGCCTCGATGACAAATAAATAGTAGTACTCGGCACAGACGAGAAACTGGTCGCGGTAGCCAAGGTCGGCTTCGATGCGTTCTTTCTCTGCGTCGTCAGCGGGCGCGCCGGTGACGATGCGGTCGACCAGCGTCGAGCAGAAAAAACAGGATTGTTCGAGCCATGCTGCGAAACCGGCTTCCAGTTCCCACAGCCTGGCAAAGTGGAGCACGGCGGCTTTCAGCGCCGGGCCGTTGTTGTCGATCAGCTCGCACGGCAGCAGGTAGACGCCCTTGTCGTGCGCGCCATTAAAAGCACGGTAGCGGGCGAACAGCAGCTGGGTCAGCTTTGCGGGAAAAGTTACCGGTGGCGCATCCGTCAACCGGTCGCTGTCGTTGATGGCGATGCCCGCTTCCGTCGTGTTGGAGGCAATGAAACGCAGGTGCGGATTGGCGGCCTGGGCCAGCAGGTCAGCGTATTGCGCGGACGGATCGATTTCGCGTTGCACGCAAGTCACCGTCCGCGCTTGCTGCACGGCCTTGCCGGTCTCATCCAGTCCGCGTACCAGCACGCTGAACAGCCCATCCTGCACATCGAGCAGCGGCGTGGCGCTGCCGCCGCGGGGACGCACCACCACCACGCCGGCGTTCAGGCCCGTGCGCTCGTTAAGCAGATCGATCTGCCAGTCAAAAAAGCCGCGCATGAAGTTGCCCTGGCCGAACTGGAGAATCTTGATGGGGCGCGCGAACGGCGCACTGCGCTGAAGTGCCTGCATGGTCATGGGGGGTCAGAGCGAAATATCGCGCTTCCAGAAAATAAAATCGTATTGCTGCAGGCGGTCGGCCTTGCAGGTGTACTTGCCGCCCGCGGTGGCCACCACCATGTCGAACAGCCCGCGTGCAACTTCCGGCAAAGGCTGGCCTTCGATGATGGGACCACAGTCGTAATCGATCAGGTCGGACAGCTTTTTGGCCACCTTGCTGTTCGAGGAAATTTTGAGCACCGGCACGATGGGGTTGCCGGTCGGCGTGCCCAGGCCCGTGGAAAACAGCACGACATTGGCGCCGGAAGCGACGATGCCGGTGACGGACTCGACGTCGCCGCCCGGTGTGCACAGCAGCGACAGGCCCGGGGTGGCGGTCTGCTCGCCGTAGTCGAGCACGGCGACGATGGGCGAGGTGCCGCCCTTTTTCGCGGCGCCGGCCGATTTCATGGCGTCGGTGATGAGGCCGTCGCGGATATTGCCGGGGCTGGGGTTGTCGGCGAAATGGGTGCCCACCGCCAGTGCACGCGCTTCAAAATCGCGCATCATGCCGACAAAGCGACGCTTGTCGTCGTCATTGACGCAGCGCTCGATCAGGCTGGCCTCGACGCCGCAGAGTTCGGGGAATTCGGCCAGCAGCGACGAGCCGCCGCAGGCGACCACCATGTCCGACACATAGCCCATGGCGGGATTGGCGGAGATGCCGGAAAATCCGTCGGAACCGCCGCACTTGACGCCGATCTTCAGGTGCGAGACCGACACTGGCTGGCGCGTCACCTTGTTGGCTTCTTTCAGCTGGCCAAGCGTGTCCTGCAGCACGGCCTTCATCATTTTTTCTTCGCTGTCCCACTGCTGCTGCTCGTAGATCAGCACGGGCTTGGCAAAATCAGGATTTTGCCTGGCCAGCGCATCCTTGAACATGGCGATCTGGGCGTTCTGGCAGCCCAGCGAAAACACGGTGATGCCGGCCACGTTGGGGTGATCGGCGTAGGCCGACAGGATCTTGCAGAGCGAACGGGCATCGGCCCGGGTACCGCCACAGCCGCCGTTGTGGGTGATGATGCGCACGCCGTCGAGATTGGGAAACGGCCGCACGACCGGTTTCGGCGCCGCCATGTCTTCGCCCAGCAGGGAAAACGTCAGCGCAGCCAGGTCATTGCTGCTGTAACCAAGCGGACCTTCGAGGGCATTGCGCAGGTGCTCGACGTTGCGGTTTTCGCAGAAGACGAGGGGAAAAATCAGCCAGTAGTTCGCGGTGCCGACCCTGCCATCGGCGCGCACCACGCCATCGAAGGTTGCGCCGCCGAGATCGCCGACATCGGGCGGGGTCCAGGTGTAGGGTTTGCTTTCGCCGATTTCCACTTCGGCCGCGTAGTGCGCCAGATTTTCCGTCGTCACCGCTTCGCCGCGGCGGATAGGCTGGGTCGCCTTGCCGACTGGAACGCCGTACATGGTCAGCATCTCGCCCACCGCAAAGGCGCGGCGGGCCAGCTTGTGCTTGGTCTGCACGGGCGAGCTGATGAGGATGTTTTCATCGTTCCAGCTCACCACTTCGCCCGGCGCCAGGTCGGCCAGGGCGACCAGCATGCTGTCGTCGGGGTGGATGCAGATGACTTTTTGCATAGGGGTGTCCAATTCGCGCCCGATCAGAGCTGGAAGAATTTCTTGGCGTTGTCGTAGCAGATGCCGCGCACGATGGTCGAGAGCGCGTCGAAATCGTCCGGGTACTCCCCTGCTTCCACCCACTCGCCCAGCTGGCGGCAGACCAGGCGGCGGAAATAATCGTGGCGCGGGTAGGAGGCAAAGCTGCGCGAATCGGTCACCATGCCGACAAACACGCCGAGCACGCTGTGATTGCCGAAAGCGACCAGCTGGGCCAGGTTGCCCGTCTTGTGATCGTTGAACCACCAGGCGGGACCGAACTGCACCTTGCCGGCCACGGAGCCATCCTGGAAATTGCCGATCATGGTCGAGAGCACCTCGTTCATGGCCGGGTTCAGGTTGAACAGCATGGTCTTGGGCAGGGTGTCCTTGACATCCAGCGCGTCCAGCAGGGCGACCAGGCCATTGCTGGTCGTCATGTCGCCGATGGAATCAAATCCCGTGTCCGGGCCCAGGGTGTCGAGCATGCGGCGGTTGTTATTGCGCATCGCGCCGATGTGCAGGCACATGGTCCAGCCGAATTTGGCGTAGACGGCGCCCACCGCTTCGAGCAGGGCGCGCAGGTACTGGGCCTGCTCCAGATCGCTCAGCAGTTCGCCTGCCATGCGTTTCGTGAACATGGCTTCCACCTGTTCAGCCGTCGCTGCCACTGTCGGCAGGGCGATGTCGATGGCGTGGTCCGAGATTCGGCCGCCCCGCTCGTGGAAAAAGACCACGCGCGCAGCCAGCGCCGCGATCAGTTCGGCAAAGCTGGTGACGGGCATGGCGGCGACCTCGGACAGGTGCGCCACGTACTCGGCAAAGCCGGGATTGTTGATGCGCATGGCCTTGTCAGGGCGGTAGGCGGGCAGCACGCGGGTTTTAAGGTCGGACTGGGCGATTTCGGCGTGTTGCAGCAGATCGTCGGCGGGATCATCCGTGGTGCAGGCGATTTCCACCTTGGCCTGCTCGAGCAAGCTCCAGGTATCCATCGTCGCCAGCTTGGCATTGGCCTGCTCCCAGATCGCGCTGGCGTTCTGCTCATTGATCAGGAGATCGATATTGAAGATGCGGCGCAGTTCCAGGTGGCTCCAGTGGTAGATCGGATTGCCGATGGCCAGCGGCAGCACCTTGCAGAAAGCGCGGAACTTTTCTTCATCGGAACGGTCTCCCGTAATGAATGCTTCGGCCACGCCGCTGGTGCGCATCAAGCGCCATTTGTAGTGGTCGCCGCCCAGCCACAGCTCGGCGATATTGCGGAAGGTCTTGCGCGCGGCGATCTCGCCCTGCTGCAGGTGCGAGTGGTAATCGATCACAGGCAGGTCGGCCGCGACCTCCTTGTAGAGCTTGCGGGCGACGCCGGTCGTCAGCAGGAAGTGTTCGTCCATGAAGGGGGTGATGGCCATGCGGTGCGTCTCCTTGCGGTGTGGATGGCGGCTGCGCTGGACCTCTAGAGATCAGGCTGCCGCTCTGATATATCAGGATACTAAGGCTAATATATCAGTTGTGCAAGCGTTGCTGAGTAACGTAATGTTGAGTGGCGGGATTGATACAGGACGCTATGCTTGGCGTGCGCCCGCCCCCTGGCCGAAACGCTAAGCTTGCACGTCCGACCATTTCCCAGGACTGCGCCATGGCCAAGCTCGTTGCCGACTTTTTCGTCTCCCGCCTGCTCGAATGGGGCGTCACCCGCATCTACGGTTATCCCGGCGACGGCATCAACGGCGTCCTCGGCGCACTCGACCGGCTGGAAGGCAAGATCGAATTCATCCAGGTGCGCCACGAGGAAATGGCCGCCTTCATGGCGGCGGCGCACGCCAAGTTCACGGGCGAACTGGGGGTCTGCCTGTCGACCGGCGGGCCGGGCGCCACCCACCTGCTGACGGGCCTGTACGACGCCCGGCTCGACCATGTCCCGGTGCTGGCCATCTGCGGCCAGGCCGCGCGCACGGCCCGTGGCGGCCACTACCAGCAGGAACTCAATCTCGACCGCATGTTCATGGATGTGGCCGATTACGTGCAGGAAGTGTCCGAGCCGGCCCAGATCCGCCACGTCACCGACCGCGCCATCCGCACCGCGGTCAGCCGGCGCGGCGTGGGCGTGATCATCCTGCCCAACGATTTGCAGGAACTGGCATACAAGGATCCGCCGCGCGAACACGGCAGCATTTTCTCGGGCAGCGGCTACACGCGCCCGCAGATTGTCCCCTTCCACGCCGACCTGCAGCGGGCCGCCGCCGTGCTCAACGCGGGCAGCAAGGTGGCGATCCTGGTCGGCGCCGGCGCCCTGGCCGCCACCGACGAAGTCATCGAGGTCGCCAACCGATTGCAGGCCGGCCTGGCCAAGGCCCTGCTGGGAAAAGCCGCGGTGCCGGACGACTTGCCGTGGGTGACAGGTTCGCTCGGCATCCTC
>JBJMVV010000140.1:0-26079 GCA_045810505.1 Massilia sp. | reverse complement strand
GCTGTCGATGAGTGCAGGATTAATTTTTCAGCATCTGCGTGTAAAGACGTCTATACAGGATACAGAATATCAATATGATTCAATTTTTCTGTGTACTTATCGATTCTTGTATCGTAAGATGAGGCGATACACCTTGCAAGGGGAACCCCATGTACGCACAACTGGTTGAAACGGGCCTCAAAACGGTCCAGTCGCTCGACTCCATGAGCGAGCAGGAGCGTGAATTTCAGCAGCGCATCGACGATGGCGTCAAGATCGAGGCCAAGGACTGGATGCCCGACGCCTACCGCAAGACCCTGATCCGCCAGATTTCCCAGCACGCCCACTCGGAAATCGTTGGTCAGCTGCCTGAAGGAAACTGGGTCACCCGCGCCCCTACCTTGAAACGCAAATCGATCCTGCTGGCCAAGATCCAGGACGAAGCGGGCCACGGCCTCTATTTATACAGCGCCGCCGAAACCCTGGGCGTCTCGCGCGATGAACTGCTGGCCGCCCTCCACTCGGGCAAGGCCAAGTACTCCAGCATTTTCAATTACCCGACCCTGTCCTGGGCGGACATGGGCGCGATCGGCTGGCTGGTCGACGGCTCGGCCATCATCAACCAGATTCCCCTGTGCCGCTGCTCGTACGGCCCGTACGCCCGCGCCATGATCCGCGTCTGCAAGGAAGAATCCTTCCACGCCCGCCAGGGCTACGACATCATGATGAGCCTTGCGAAAGGCACGCCGGAACAGAAGGCGATGGCGCAGGATGCGCTTAACCGCTGGTGGTGGCCGTCGCTGATGATGTTCGGCCCGTCGGATGCTGAATCGGTCAACAGCGCCCAGTCGGCGCAGTGGCGCATCAAGCTGTTCTCGAACGACGAACTGCGCCAGCGCATGGTCGATCAGACCGTGCCCCAGGTCGAATACCTGGGCTTGACCGTGCCCGATCCCGACCTGAAGTTCAACGCCGAGACGGGCCACTACGAATTCGGCGCCATCGACTGGAGCGAATTCCACAATGTCCTGAAGGGCAATGGGCCATGCAACCGCGAGCGCCTCAAAACCCGCGTCACGGCGTGGGAAGAGGGCGCCTGGTTCCGCGAGGCGCTGGTGGCGCACGCAGACAAGAAAGCCGCGCGCGCGGCAGCGTAGATATATAACAAGGCCGCGCGCGCCGCGGCCACACCCTGGAAAACATCATGAGCAAAGAATGGCCCCTCTGGGAAGTTTTTATCCGCAGCCAGCACGGCCTGGCCCACAAGCACGTGGGCAGCCTGCACGCGCCGGACGCTGAAATGGCCGTCAATAATGCCCGCGACGTCTACACCCGCCGCAACGAAGGCGTCTCCATCTGGGTGGTGCGCGCCGTCGACATCGTCGCCAGCAGCCCGTCCGACAAGGGCGCCCTGTTCGAGCCGGCCAATTCCAAGGTCTACCGCCACCCCACCTTCTTCCCCATGCCGGAAGAAGTCAAGAACCTGTGAGCGCGCCGATGGACCAGACGCTTGAGTATCTCCTTCGCCAGGGCGACAACGCCCTGATCCTGTCGCAGCAGCTCTCCAAACTATGCGGCAAGGGCCCGGCGCTGGAGGAAGACATGGCGCTCACCAACGTGGCGCTCGACCTCCTGGGCCAGACCCGCATGTGGTACGCCTACGCGGCCGAACTGGAAGGCAAGGACCGCAGCGAAGACGACCTGGCCTTCCTGCGCGATGCGCAGCAGATGCGCTGCTGCCTGCTGGTCGAACAGCCCAACGGGAACTACGCCGATACCATGGTGCGCCAGTTCCTGTTCGATACCTGGCACTATTTCTACATGCAGGCGCAGTTGAATTCGAGCGATGCGCGCATCGTGGAAATCGCCGCCAAGTCGATCAAGGAAGTGACCTATCACCTGCGCCGCAGCGGTGACCTGATCGTCCGCCTGGGCGACGGCACGGCCGAAAGCCACGCCAAAACGCAGGCCGCCGTCAATAATCTGTGGCCTTACTGGGGCGAGATGTTTAACTATGATCCGCTCGATCAGGCCATGGCCGCCGCCGGCGTCGCGCCCGATCCCGCCGCCCTGCGCGCCGAATTCATCGAGCACGTCGGCGAGATTTTTGCGGAAGCGACCCTCGCCATGCCGGCGCTTGATGCCTGGATGCACAGCGGCGGCAAGAAGGGCGTACACAGCGAACATCTCGGCTACATCCTCGCCGAGATGCAGTTCCTGCAGCGCGCCTATCCCGGCGCGCAGTGGTAATGAGCGTAATGAACACGCAGCAGGCCGACACCGCGCAAGTCTGGGACTGGCTGGGACAGGTGCCCGACCCCGAGATCCCCGTGATCTCCGTGGTCGACCTGGGCATCGTGCGCGGCGTGCAGTGGATCGGCGACGAATGTGTCGTCACCATGACGCCCACCTATTCCGGCTGCCCCGCCATGCAGGTGATCGCCGAAACCGTCGAACAGGCCTTGCACGAACACGGCATCAAAAAGGTGCGGCTGGTGAACCAGTTATCGCCCGCCTGGACCACCGACTGGATGAGCGAAGCAGGGCGCGCCAAGCTGAAAGGCTATGGTATCGCACCGCCCGCCCAGCAGGTGATCGACATCAGCGGCTTGAAGGGTGGGATCAAGCGCAGCGCGGCGCCGGCGCTGACCGTTAGCTGCCCGAACTGCGGCTCGAGCCACACCCAGCTCACCAGCCAGTTCGGCTCGACCCCCTGCAAGGCCCTGTATAAATGCCTCGACTGCCTCGAGCCTTTTGATTATTTCAAGTGCCACTGAACCGACGAACATGAGCAAATTTTATCCCCTGACCGTCGCCGCGGTGCGCAACGAAACGCGCGACACCATCGCCGTCACCTTCGCCGTCCCCGATGCACTGAAAGCCCCCTTCGCCTACCAGCAGGGCCAGCACCTGACCCTGCGCGCCATGATCGATGGCGAGGATGTGCGCCGCTCCTACTCCATCTGTTCGGCCGTGCAGGACGATGCCCTGCGGGTGGCCATCAAGCGCACCCCCGGCGGGGCATTTTCCACCTGGGCCAACGACACATTGAAGCCTGGCGCCGTGATCGAAGTGATGCCGCCAATGGGCCACTTCAACGTGGCGCTCTCGCCGGCCAATGCGCGCAACTACGTCGCCTTTGCGGCCGGCAGCGGCATCACGCCGATCCTCTCCATCATCAAGACGACCTTGCTGACGGAACCGGATTCGCATTTCACCCTGTTTTACGGCAACCGTGCCTCGTCCACCGTCATCTTCAAGGAAGAGCTGACGGACCTGAAGGACCGCTTCATGCACCGCCTGCGCCTGGCCTACGTCATGAGCCGCGAGCAGCAGGACATCGACCTGTTCAACGGGCGCATCACCCGCGAAAAGACCGAGGCGCTGCTGCGCCACTGGGTGCGGGCCGAAGACATCGACGTCGCGTTCATTTGCGGCCCCGAGGACATGATGCAGGGCGTCTCGGCCGCGCTGCAGGAGGCAGGCGTGCCGAAGCAGAACATCAAGATCGAGCTGTTTGCGGCGAGCATACCGAAGCACGAACGCAAGCCGCGCACGGTGCCGCTGGATGCGCCGCACGAGACCGAAGTGACGGTCATCCTGGACGGTAACCACACCAGCTTCACGATGGACAAGGACAAGGAGTCGATTCTCGATGCTGGCCTGCGGGCGGGCATCGACATGCGCTACTCCTGCAAGGGTGGCGTATGCTCCACCTGCCGCTGCAAACTCGTCGAGGGCAAGGTCGACATGGATGTCAACTACGCCCTCGAGGATTACGAAGTGGCGCGCGGCTTCGTGCTGTCCTGCCAGAGCTTTCCCATTACCGACAAGGTCGTGGTCGATTTCGACCAGGCTGAATAAAAAAACCGGGTACATCAACCCTTGCGTGGAGACCGCATGACTTATCAGCACATCCTCTTCGAGATCAGCGGCGGCATCGCCAAGCTGACCCTGAATCGTCCCGACAAGCTCAATAGTTTTACCCAGGCCATGCACCTGGAAGTGCGCCACGCGCTGGCGCTCACCGCCACCGATCCCACCGCCCGCGTGCTGGTGCTGACGGGCGCCGGCCGCGGTTTCTGCGCCGGCCAGGACCTGGCTGACCGCGCCGTCGCCCCGGGTGAGGAATCAAAACGCGCCGACCTGGGCGACTCCGTCGAACAGTATTACGCGCCGCTGGTGCTGTCTCTGCGCGCCCTGCCCATGCCCGTCATCTGCGCCGTCAACGGCGTGGCGGCGGGCGCCGGCGCCAACCTGGCGCTGGCCTGCGACATCGTGCTGGCAGCCCGCTCGGCCAGTTTCATCGAAGCCTTCTGCAAACTGGGCCTGATCCCCGACACGGGCGGCACGTACCACCTGCCGCGCCTGATCGGCCAGGCCCGCGCAACCGGGCTCGCCATGCTGGGCGAAAAACTGAGCGCCGAAAAGGCCGAGCAGTGGGGCCTGATCTGGAAGTGCGTCGACGACGAAGCCCTGATGACGGAAGCAATGGCGATGGCGACCCATTTTTCGACCGCGCCGACCAAGGGTCTCGCCTTCACCAAGAAAGCCTTCCAGGCCAGTTACGCCAACACCCTGCCGCAGCAACTGAAGCTGGAAGGCGAGATGATGCGCGAACTCGGTTACAGCCACGATTACCAGGAGGGCGTCGCCGCCTTCATGGGCAAGCGGCCCGCCAACTTCAAAGGGGAGTAAGCCATGACGACCGCACTTCCTGCAGCAAGCCTGATCGCCGTCGTCGGCAGCGGCGCCATGGGCGCAGGTATCGCCCAGACGGCAGCCAGCGCCGGCCATCCCGTGATTTTGTTCGACACCCGCGAAGGCGCGGCCGCCAAGGCCATCGCCGACATCAGCAAAGTGTACGCGCGGCTGGTGGAAAAGGGCCGCATGACGCAGGAAGCGGCCGATGCCGCGGGCGCGCGCATGCGCGTGGCCGCAACGCGGGCCGAAGTAAAAGACGCCGCCCTGGTGGTCGAAGCCATCGTCGAAAACCTCGAGGTCAAGCGGGGCCTGTTCGCCGAACTGGAAACCATCGTCGGGGCGGACTGCATCCTCGCCACCAACACCTCCTCGATTTCCGTCACCGCCATCGGCGCCAAATTGCAGCGTCCGGAGCGCCTGGTCGGCATGCACTTCTTTAATCCCGTGCCCCTGATGGCGCTGGTCGAAGTGATCAAGGGCCTGGCCACCAGCGACGCCGTCGCCGATACCGTCTACGCCACGGCTGCCGCCTGGGGCAAGAGCCCGGTGCTGGCGAAATCGACGCCAGGCTTCATCGTCAACCGCGTGGCGCGGCCGTTTTATGCGGAAGGGCTGCGTCTGTTGACGGAGCAGGCGGCCGATGCGGCCACTCTCGACGCCATCATGCGCGAGAGCGGCGGCTTCAAAATGGGCCCGTTTGAACTGATGGACCTGATCGGCCATGACGTCAATTTTTCCGTGACGCAGTCGGTACACAATGCATATTTTGGCGATGGCCGCTTTACCCCGTCCGTGCTGCAGCAAGAGATGGTCAATGCGGGCTTTTTGGGCCGCAAATCGGGGCGCGGCTTTTATGACTACCGCGAAGGTGCCGCCGTGCCCCTCGCCCAGGTGGAGAGCGCCCGTCCTCGTCCATCCACCGTCAGCGTCAGCATCGAGCCGGGCGTCACCCACGCCATCGTCAACCAGGTGGAAGCGCGCCTGCGCGCCGCCGATTTCAACGTCGAGCACCGCAAACCCTTGCCCGGCGCGGCCGCCCACGAAGCGCCGGCCTTCCACTGCCACGGCGCCGCCGTTTTTTTGACGGACGGGCGCAGCGCCACCGAGCGCGCCAGCGCCAATCACCATCCGGACACGGTCCTGTTCGACCTGGCCTTTGATTACGCCGGCGCCAAGCGCATTGCCCTCGCACGCGCCGACCAGTGCAGCGACGGCGCATGGGATGCCGTGGTGGGCCTGTTCCAGGCCGCCGGCTTTGTCGTCTCGCGGGTCGACGATGTGCCGGGCATGGTGGTCATGCGCACGGTCGCCATGCTGGCCAACGAGGCGGCTGATGCCGTCAACACGGGCGTGTGCAGCGCCGCCGCCGTCGACACGGCCATGCAGAAGGGCGTCAACTATCCGCGCGGCCCGCTGGCCTGGACCGACGCCATCGGCGTCAAACAAGTGGTGACGGTGCTGGCCAACCTGGGCGCGAGCTACGGCGAAGAGCGTTATCGCGTATCGCCCCTGTTGCGCCGCAAGCTTGCGGCCAGCCAGGAAGGAACCCGCTTTCATGCATGAACCGACGATGAACGCTCAAGCCCTGGCCGAACTGGCCGGTAAAACCATGTACGAGCGCGATCCGGCCACGCAGGGCCTGGGCATCGCCCTCGCTGAAATCCGCCCCGGCTACGCACGCATGACGATGACGGTGCGGCCCGATATGCTCAATGGCCACCAGAGCTGCCATGGCGGCTATATTTTTCTGTTGGCCGACAGCGCCTTTGCTTTCGCCTGCAATTCGCACAACGCCGTCACCGTGGGCGCCGGCTGCACCATCGATTACCTTGCGCCTGGCCGCGAGGGCGATGTGCTGACCGCCGAAGGCATCGAGCAGGCCCTGGCCGGCAAGACCGGGGTCTACGACATCACCGTGCGCAACCAGGACGGCAAGACCATCGCCCTGTTCCGCGGCAAGTCGCACCGGGTCGCCGGCCTCGTCGCCGACATCAGTCATTCAGCCTAGGAGAGCACGATGGTCCAACGCACCCCCGCCCCCGGCGACCTGGAGCCGATTGAAACGGCCAGCCGCGACGAGCTGCAAAGCCTGCAGCTGCAACGCATGCAAGCGACCTTGAAGGCCGCTTACGAGAACGTGCCCCACTACCGCCAGGCGTTTGACGCCGCCGGTGTGCATCCGTCCGACCTGAAGACCCTGGCCGACCTGGCCAAATTTCCCTTCACGGACAAAAAGACCCTGCGCGACAATTATCCCTTCGGCCTGTTCGCCGTGCCGCGCGAGCAGGTGGTGCGCATCCACGCCTCGTCCGGCACCACCGGCAAAGCCACCGTCGTCGGCTACACCCAGAACGATATCGACACCTGGGCCACCGTGGTGGCGCGCTCGATCCGCGCCGCGGGCGGGCGCGCGGGCGACATGGTGCACGTCGCCTACGGCTACGGCCTGTTCACGGGGGGCCTGGGCGCCCACTACGGCGCCGAGCGCCTTGGCTGCACGGTGATTCCCATGTCCGGCGGGCAGACGGAAAAGCAGGTGCAACTGATCTGCGACTTCAAGCCCGACATCATCATGGTCACGCCCTCGTACATGATGAACATCGTCGAGGAATTCCAGCGCCAAGGCATGGACGCCGCCGATTCCTCGCTCAAGGTCGGCATCTTTGGCGCCGAACCGTGGACCAATGCCATGCGCGCTGAAATCGAAACGCGCGCCGGCATCGACGCCGTGGATATCTACGGCCTGTCCGAGGTGATGGGCCCTGGCGTGGCCAGCGAATGCATCGAATCGAAGGACGGCCCGGTGATCTGGGAAGACCATTTTTACCCCGAAGTGATCGATCCTGAAACGGGCGAAGTGCTGCCGGATGGCGAAGAGGGCGAACTGGTGTTCACCTCCCTCACCAAGGAAGCGCTGCCCATCATCCGCTACCGCACCCGCGACCTCACTCGCCTGTTGCCGCCCACCTCGCGCGCGATGCGCAGGATGGGGAAGATCACCGGGCGGTCCGACGACATGCTGATCATCCGCGGCGTGAACGTGTTCCCGACCCAGATCGAAGAACTGATCTTGAAAATGCCGGCGCTGGCGCCCCATTATCAGCTGATCGTCACGCGCGACGGCCACCTCGACAAGCTCGATGTGCATGGAGAACTGCGCGAGGCCAGCCTGACGCCTGAGGCGGTATCTCTGCTGGCGCGCGACCTGGAATATCAAATTAAAACCTTTGTTGGCGTGAGCACCCAGGTCACCCTGCTGGGCGCCGCCGGCATCGAACGCACGATGACGGGCAAGGCGCGCCGCGTGATCGACAAACGACCCAAAGCTTAACGAGGAATACACATGACCGAATTACAAGACGCATACATTGTCGACGCCGTCCGCACCCCCTTTGCCCGCTTCGGCGGCGCGCTGGCGACGGTGCGCACCGACGACCTGGCGGCCCTGCCGATTGCCGCCCTGATCGAGCGCAATCCCGGCGTCGACTGGACCGCCGTGGACGACGTGTATTACGGCTGCGCCAACCAGGCCGGCGAAGACAACCGCAACGTGGCCCACATGGCGGGCCTGCTGGCCGGCCTGCCGGTGGAAGTGCCCGGCACGACCATCAACCGCCTGTGCGGCTCCAGCCTGGACGCCGTCGGCATGGCTGCCCGCGCCATCAAGTCGGGCGAGGCCCAGTTGATCATTGCGGGCGGCGTCGAATCGATGACGCGCGCGCCGTTCGTGATGGGCAAAGCCGACAGCGCGTTTTCGCGCACGGCGAAGATCGAAGACACCACCATCGGCTGGCGCTTCGTCAATCCGCTCATGAAAGCGAAATACGGCATCGACTCGATGCCGGAAACGGCCGAAAACGTCGCGCAGGAATTCGACATCAGCCGCGCCGATCAGGATGCCTTCGCCATCCGCAGCCAGCAGCGCTGGGCCGCGGCCCATGCGGCCGGCTTTTTCGACGGCGAGATCATCCCCGTGATGGTGCACCAGAAGAAGGGCGAATCCAAACGCTTCGACACCGACGAACATCCCCGCCCGGACACCACCATCGAACAGCTGGCAAAACTGAAAGGCGTGGTCACCGCCGACGGTTCGGTCACCGCTGGTAATGCTTCGGGGGTCAATGACGGCGCCTGCGCCCTGCTGATTGCATCGGGCGCCGCCGCCGACAAATACCAGTTGACCAAAAAGGCCCGCATCGTCGGCATGGCCACCGCCGGCCTGCCGCCCCGCATCATGGGTTTTGGCCCCTCTCCGGCCACCAAAAAGCTGTTTGCGCAGACCGGCCTGTCGATGGAGCAGATGGATGTCATCGAACTCAATGAAGCCTTTGCCGCGCAGGGCCTGGCGGTGACGCGCGATCTTGGCCTGCAGGATGACGATCCGCGCGTGAACGCCAACGGCGGCGCCATTGCGCTTGGCCATCCGCTCGGCGCATCCGGAGCGCGCCTGGTCACGACGGCAGTCAACCAGCTTCACCGCACGGGCGGACGCTATGCACTGTGCACCATGTGCATTGGCGTCGGCCAGGGTATCGCTTTGATTATCGAACGAGTTTGAATAGCAGCACCCAGTATAAAAAATAACCCCTGAGGAGACGCACCATGTTCCAGACCGCCCTGAAGCAATCCATCGTCCTTGCCGCCATGGCCTTTGCCAGCTCGCTGGCAGTCGCCGCCGATCCCATCAAGATCGGCTCTGTGCTGTCCGTGTCCGGCCCCGCTGCTTTTCTGGGCGAGCCGGAACTGAAAACGCTGCAGCTGTATGTCGAGAAGATCAACGCGGAGGGCGGCGTGTTGGGCCGCAAGCTGGAACTGGTGCACTACGATGACGGCAGCGACGCGGCCAAGGCCAACAGTTTTACCAAGCGCCTGATCGAGTCCGACAAGGTCGACGTCCTGATCGGCGGCACCACCACCGGCGCCACCATGGCGATGGCGCCCCTGGTGGACAAGGCAAGCCTGCCGTTCATCTCGCTGGCCGGCGCCGTGGTTGTGATCGACCCCGTCAAAAAATGGGTCTTCAAAACGCCTCACACCGACCGCATGGCGGCCGAGAAGGTTTTTGAAGACATGAAAAAGCGCGGCATCAGCAAGGTGGGCCTGCTGTCGGAGACCAGCGGCTTTGGCGCCTCGGGGCGCAAGGAAACCCAGGCGGTGGCGGCCAAGTACGGCATCACCCTGGTGGCCGATGAAACCTACGGCCCCAAGGACACCGACATCACCGCCCAGCTGACCCGCATCAAGAGCGTGCCCGGTGTGCAGGCCGTGTTCGTGTTCGGCCTGGGCCAGGGCCCGGCCGTCGTCACCAAGAACTACGGCCAGCTGGGCATGACGGCCCTGCCGATGTACCAGTCGCACGGCGTCGCCTCCGACGAGTACCTGAAATTGTCCGGCAAGGCCGCGGAAGGCGTGCGCCTGCCCACGCCAGCGCTGTTGATCGCCGACGCCCTGCCAGGCGGCGACGCCCAGAAGGCCGTCGTCACCGGCTACGACAAGACCTACAAGGACAAGTACAAGGTCGATCCGTCCACCTTCGGCGGTTACGCGCTTGACGCCCTGAACCTGTCGGTCGACGCCATCAAGCGCGCGGGCGGCACCGACCGCGAGAAAGTGCGTGCGGCGCTCGAGAACACCAAGGGCTTTGTGGGCACCACGGGCGTGTTTAACATGACGGCTGCAAACCACATGGGCCTCGATTTGTCGGCCTTCCGCATGGTGGAAGTGAAAAATGGCGACTGGGTGCAACTGAAGTAAATCCGACCCCCAGCCAAGGTTCGCCATGCTCGCCCAATTTCTGCAGTTCCTGTTTTCAGGACTGACGGTCGGTTCAGCCTACGCCCTCGCGGCGCTGGGCTTTACCATCATTTATAACACCAGCGGTGTGATCAACTTCGCGCAAGGGGAGTTCATCATGCTGGGCGGGATGCTGGCGGCCCTGCTGTCCGGCGCCGGGGTGCCGCTGGCCCTGGCCATCGTGATAGCCGTTGTCGTCACCTGCGCCATCGGCCTGGTGATGGAGAAGGTGGTGATCGAACCGGCGCAAAACGCCCAGGTGGTCACCCTCATCATCATCACCATCGGCGCCTCGCTCACGATCCGGGGGCTGGTGCAGATCTGGCTGGGCAAGGGCACCCATTCCCTGGCGCCGTTCTCGGGCGACACGCCACTTGTGCTGCTGGGAGCGAGCCTGCTGCCGCAAAGCCTGTGGGTGCTGGGCGTGAGCCTGGGCCTGGTGGCCGCGCTGGCCTGGTTTTTCGGCCGCACCCTGCTGGGCAAGGCCATGCTGGCGACTTCGCACAACCGCCTGGCGGCGCAACTGGTGGGCATCAACACGCGCCGCGTGCTACTGCTCTCGTTTGGCCTGGCCGCCCTGCTGGGCGCCGTCGGCGGCATCCTGGTGGCGCCCATCACCTACACCGCCTACGATGCCGGCATCATGCTGGGCTTGAAGGGCTTTGTGGCGGCGGTGCTGGGCGGGCTCGGTGGCGGTGTCGGCGCGGTCGCCGGCGGTTTGATTCTCGGCATCGCGGAAGCCATGACGGCCGGGTACATCTCGTCCTCGTACAAGGATGCCGTGCCGTTTGTGCTGATCCTGCTGATCCTGTTCTTCATGCCGCGCGGCCTGTTCGGCGCCAAGAGCGCGGAGCGCGTATGAAACCGATGACCAGGCTGTTGCGTTCGCGCCATGGCGCCCTGCTGGTGCTCGCGCTGGTGCTGGCGGCGCTGCCGCTAGTGCTGCCCAATGCCTTTTATGTGGACGTGGCGATCCGCATCGCCTTGAACGCGGTGGTGGTCATCGCCCTCAATCTGCTGATGGGCTACACGGGCCAGATCAGCCTGGGCCACGCCGGCTTTTATGGCCTGGGCGCCTATGCATCGGCCGCCCTGACTACCCACTTCAACTGGCCGCCGCTGCTGGCGCTGGCCGCTGGCGCGTGCGCCACCGCGCTGCTGGCCTGGGTGCTGGCCCGGCCCATCCTGCGCCTCAAAGGCCATACCCTGGCAATGGCCACCCTGGGCCTGGGCATCATCATCTCGATCGTCATCAACAATGAGCAGCAGTTCACGGGCGGGCCCGATGGCATGGCCGTGCCGAGCTTTGAAGTGTTGGGCAAGGCGGTGACGGGGGAGACGGGCTGGTATGCCGTCGCCGCGCTCATGCTGCTGCTCATGACCTGGCTGGCGCTGAACCTGATCGACTCGCCCGTGGGACGCGCCCTGCAGGCCATTCACGGCTCGGAAATCGCCGCGCGCGTGGCGGGCGTCGACACCACCCGGTTCAAGGTGCGGGTGTTCGTCCTGTCGGCCGTCGTCGCCAGCATCGCCGGTTCCGTCAGCGCCCATTATATCGGCTTCATCACGCCTGGCATGGCGGGCTTTTTCCATTCCATCGAGCTGGTGACGATGGTGGTGGTGGGCGGCATGGCGTCCGTGTTCGGCTCCATCCTCGGTGCGGCCCTGCTCACCGTGCTGCCGCAACTGCTGCAGGCTTTCGAAGGCTGGGAGGTGGTTGTGTTCGGCGTGATCCTGATGACCACCATGATCTTCCTGCCGCGCGGCCTCGTGCCCAGCATCGCCCTGCGCCTGAAGGGAGGGCGCGCCTGATGCTGACCATCTCGCATCTCGGTAAAAGCTTCGGCGGCGTGCACGCCGTGCAGGACGTCAGCTTCAGCGTGCGCGAAGGAGCGATCCATTCCGTGATCGGCCCGAACGGCGCCGGCAAGACCACCCTGTTCAATCTTGTCAGCGGCATCTACACGCCCAGCAGCGGCAGCATCGTGCTGCGCGGCGAGGATGTGGCCGGGCTGTCGCCGGATGCGCTGGCGCGTCGGGGCGTGTCGCGCACTTTCCAGAATTTGCAGGTGTGCATGAACATGCGCGCTATCGACAACGTCATGGTGGGCTCCCACCTGCGCCTGAACCAGAACCTGTTCGCCTCGATGCTGGCGCTGCCTTCGGTGCGCCGCAAGGATGCGGCTTGCCGCGCAGAAGCGGCCCAGTTGATGGACTTTGTCGGCGTCGGCAAATACATCGACGCCGAAGCGAGCCAGATGCCGTATGGCGCCTTGAAACGGCTGGAAATCGCGCGGGCGCTGGCGGCCAAGCCTTCGCTGCTGCTGCTCGACGAACCGGCGGCAGGGTTGAACCACACCGAGACGGGCGAAATCGAAGCGCTGATCCGCAAGGTCGCGCAGTCGGGGGTAACGGTACTGCTGGTCGAACATGACATGAAGCTGGTGATGAACCTGTCCGATCACATCCTCGTGCTCGACTACGGCAAGACGCTGGCGGAAGGCACGGCGGCCGAAGTGCGCGCCAACCCGGCGGTGATTGCCGCCTACCTGGGAGTGGCGGCATGAGCGCAGCCCCCATGCTGAAAATTGCCGGCCTGGCCAGCCACTATGGCCCCATCCAGGCCCTGCATGGCATCGATATCGAAGTTGGCGCCGGCCAGCTGGTGGCGCTGGTGGGCGCCAACGGCGCCGGCAAGACCACCCTGCTGCGCGCCATCTCCGGGGTGCAGCCGGTCAGCGCCGGCAGCATCGCCTTCAACGGGGCCGACATCACCCGCATGCCGGCCGATGCGCGCGTGCGCGCCGGGATCTGCCAGGTGCCGGAAGGCCGCCAGATGTTCGGCCCCATGAGCATCGAGGACAATCTGCGCCTGGGCGCCTACACCCGTCCCCGCGGCGAACTGGCCGCTGACCTGGAGCGGGTCTACGGCCTGTTCCCGGTGCTGAAGGAAAAGCGCCAGCTCACGGCCGGCATGCTCTCGGGCGGACAACAGCAGATGCTGGCGATGGCGCGCGCGCTGATGGGCCATCCCACCCTGCTGCTGCTCGATGAGCCCAGCATGGGGCTGGCGCCGCTGTTGATCGCGGAGATTTTCCGCATCGTCGAAAGCCTGCGCGGGCAGGGCATCACGATCCTCCTGGTCGAGCAGAACGCCCATGCGGCGCTGGCGATTGCGGACGTGGGCTATGTGATGGAAACGGGCGCCATCGTGCTGTCCGGTCCTGGCCCCGCGCTGCTGCAAAACGAACAGGTGCAGTCTGCCTATCTGGGAATGTAAAGGAACACATATGGTCAAGGTCTACGAAATCAACGGCATCACACCTGTCGTCCATCCCACCGCTTACGTGCATCCCAGCGCGGTGCTGATCGGCGACGTCATCGTCGGCCCGCGCTGTTATGTCGGCCCGCTCGCATCCATGCGGGGTGATTTCGGCCGCCTCGTGCTGGAAGAGGGCGCCAACCTGCAGGACTGCTGCGTCATGCACGGTTTTCCCGGCGACGACACGGTGGTCGAGGCGGATGGCCACATCGGCCACGGCGCCATCCTGCACGGCTGCCGCGTCAAGCGCAACGCGATGGTCGGCATGAACTGCGTCGTGATGGACCAGGCGGTGGTGGGCGAGGACTCCATCATCGCCGCCAACAGTTTTATCAAGGCAGGGATGGTGATTCCGCCCCGCTCGATGGTGATGGGCTCGCCCGCAAAAGTCGTGCGCGAACTGGAGGACAAGGAAATCGCCTGGAAGAGTTTCGGCACCACCCAATACCATGAACTGGCGGTGCGCTCCATGCAGACCATGCGCGAAACGGTGGCCTTGACGGAAGTCGAGCCGGACCGCCAGCGCCTGGTCTTCGACATGGACATGCACAAGCCCAAACAGCACACCAACGAGGATTAACCATGAATGCCATGACTGACATCGCCACTTTGCAAAGCCTGATTGGCGGCCGCTGGATCGGCAGCGAAGCGAGTACGCCACTGCGCAGCGCCAACAACGGCAAGCTGATTTACCATACCCACGCCGAAAAAATCGACTTCGACGAAGCCATTGTCTACGCCCGCAAGACGGGCGTGCCGGCCCTGATGAAAATGGATTTTCAGACCCGCGCCGCGAGCCTGAAAGCGCTGGCTTTGTACCTCATGGAGCGCAAGGAAGAACTCTACGAGATTTCGCACCACACGGGCGCCACGCGCGCCGACAGCTGGGTCGACGTCGAAGGCGGCATCGGCACCCTGTTCGCCTACGCCAGCATGGGCTCGCGCGAACTGCCGTCATCCAACGTGCTGCACGAAGGGCCGGCGATGGCGCTGGGTAAGCGGGGCGGCTTTGCGGGCACCCACATCCTGGTGCCGCGCGGCGGGCTGGCGGTACACATCAATGCATTCAATTTTCCCATCTGGGGCCTGCTTGAAAAATTCGCGCCCAGCTATCTGGCCGCCATGCCCTGCATCGGCAAACCCGCCACTGCCACCAGCTACCTGACGGAAGCAGTGGTGCGCATGATGCACGAATCAAACCTGCTGCCGCCGGGTGCGATCCAGCTGGTCATCGGCAGCACCGGCGACCTGCTCGACCGCCTGCGCGGCGACGATGTCGTCACGTTTACTGGTTCGGCCGACACGGCCCTGAAACTGCGCGCCAATCCCAATTTGATGCGCAATTCGGTGCCCTTTACGGCCGAAGCGGACTCGCTCAACTGCGCCATCCTGGCGCCCGACGTGACGCCGGATGATCCGGAATTCGACCTGTTCGTCAAGGAAGTGGCGCGCGAGATGACGGGCAAGGCGGGCCAGAAGTGCACCGCGATCCGCCGCGTGATCGTGCCGGAAAACCGGGTCGACGCGGTGGCCGAACGGCTGCGCGAGCGCCTGTCGAAAATCGTCGTGGGCGATCCGAAAACGGAAGGCGTGCGCATGGGCGCACTGGCTTCGCTCGACCAGCAGCGCGACGTGGCCGAACGGCTTGCCATGCTCGCCGAGGGCAATGAGGTGCTGTTCGGCGCTGCCGACGGCTTCAAGCCCGTGGGCGAGGGCGCACACGAAGGCGCCTTCTTCTCGCCGACCCTGCTGTTGTGCCGCAACGGCTTGAGCAACGACGCGGTGCACGACGTCGAAGCGTTCGGACCGGTGAGCACCATGATGACCTACCGCGACATCGATGAAGCGGTCGAACTGGCGGCGCGCGGCAAGGGCAGCCTGGTGTCGACCCTGTGCACGAAGGATCCGGCGATCGCGGCGAAAGCCGTGCCAGGCCTGGCGGCTTTCCACGGCCGCGTGCTGGTGCTCGAGCGTGAAGCAGCGGTTGATTCGACCGGCCACGGCTCGCCCTTGCCGCAGCTGAAGCATGGCGGACCTGGCCGCGCCGGCGGCGGCGAAGAACTGGGCGGCGTGCGCGCCGTGCGTCACTTCCTGCAGCGCGCCGCCCTGCAAGGCTCGCCCACCATGCTCACCGCTGTCACGGGCGAGTACGTGCGCGGCGCGGCCGTGAACGAAAGCCCGATCCACCCTTTCCGCAAGTATTTTGAAGAGCTCAACACGGGCGACTCCCTGCTGACCCACCGCCGCACCGTGTCGGAGGCGGACATCGTCAATTTTGGCGGCGTCTCGGGCGACTATTTTTATATGCACTTCGACGAGATCGCGGCAAAAGACACCCAGTTCGGCAAGCGCATCGCGCACGGGTATTTCGTGCTCTCGGCCGCCGCCGGCCTGTTCGTCTCGCCGGCGCCCGGTCCCGTGCTGGCCAACTACGGCCTGGACAACCTGCGCTTCGTCGCCCCGGTGGCGATCGGCGACACCATCCGCGCCCGCCTGACCTGCAAACGCAAGGTCGACCGCAACCGCACCGACGACAAGGGCGTGGGGCAGGGCGTGGTGGTGTGGGATGTGCAGGTCACCAATCAGCATGAGGAATTGGTGGCCAGCTACGACATCCTCACCCTGGTGATGAAGCGCGGCTGAGCGGTTGCCGCGCGGGCTGGCCTGGACGGCGTTTGATCGCGGTCAAATGCCCTCCCGGCAGGGGGAATTTTCGCGCGGTGCGTCGCTCTAATTATTATGAGCTCCGCATCTTCGTCCGCATCTTCGTCCCTTTCCAGTACGGTTGCCGCCGCCCACCCCTTGCGCGGCAAGCCGGGCGATTACGACCAGTTGCTTGAACTGGTCGGTGACGCGCCCTATGTCCTCTTGGGCGAGGCCAGCCACGGCACCCACGAGTTTTATCGGGAGCGCGCCAGCATCACCCAGCGCCTCATTGCCGAAAAAGGTTTTACGGCGGTGGCGGTGGAAGCGGACTGGCCGGATGCTTACCGGGTCAACCGCTATGTGCGCGGCGATGGCGATGCGGCCAATGCCGAGCAGGCACTGTCCGGATTCCAGCGCTTTCCCACCTGGATGTGGCGTAACACGGACGTGGTGGCCTTTGTCGAGTGGCTGCGCGGGCACAACCTGGCCTTGCCGGCGGGGATGCCGCAGACGGGGTTTTACGGGCTGGACCTGTACAGCCTGTCCACTTCCATGCACGAGGTGCTGCGTTATCTGGACGAGGTCGACCCGGACGGCGCCGACCGCGCGCGCAAGCGCTATGCCTGCTTCGATCATGTCGACGGCGACAGCCAGCAATACAGCTATACGGCAGGTCTGGGTCTGTCGGCATCGTGCGAAGACGCCGTCGTCGCCCAGTTGCGCGAGTTGCATGCCCACGCGGCCGATTATGTGGGGCGCGACGGCGCCGCTTCCGCTGACGCCTATTTCTACGCGCGCGAAAATGCCCGCCTGGTGCTTAACGCCGAAGAGTATTACCGCACCATGTTCGCCCAGCGCATTTCATCCTGGAATCTGCGTGACCGGCATATGGCGGAAACGCTCGACTCGCTGGCCCGGCACCTGAGCGATACCAATGGCAGCCCCGCCAAGATCGTCGTGTGGGAACACAACTCCCACATCGGCGACGCCCGCGCCACCGAAGTGGGGCGCAGCGGCGAGTGGACCGTGGGGCAACTGGCCCGCGAGCGCTACGGCGAACAGACCCGGCTGATCGGCTTTTCCACCTACGAAGGCAGCGTCACGGCCGCGTCGAACTGGGACGGCATGGCCGAGCGCAAGCGGGTGCGTCCCGCGCTGCCCGGCAGTTACGAGGCCCTGTTCCACGACACGGAGATCGACTGCTTTTATCTGCCCTTGACGGGGCCGCAGGCGAACAAGGCCGTGAGCGCGGGCTTGACGGCCGAACGGCTCGAGCGGGCCATTGGCGTGATCTATCGTCCCGAGACCGAGCGCCAGAGCCACTATTTTCATGCGAGCCTGCCGCGCCAGTTCGATGCGGTGCTGCATTTTGATACCACCACGGCCGTTGAACCGCTGGAGCGCAGTGGTCGCTGGCAAGGCGGGGAGGTGCCCGAGACGTTTCCTGGCGGGCTGTGAAGACTTTTTAAGCGGCGCAGCGCTCGGATAGGCTTTACGGCTGGGGGGCATACGAGCCGGGTTACGTGCTACGGTCCGACTGCACACAAGCGCCAGGAGAGCGCCGGGATCCGGCTGCGTTGTGGTCCGGACGGCACCGACTTGTCGCGGCCAGGCTGTCGCGCTGGCGCGAAGCGGTTCGCGGCAACGTCGTACGATGCGAGGCGTTTTACGCGGTGCTTACGGGCCGCTTATTGGGGGCGTACGGTGCGGGCATGTATCGCGTAGGTGTCGCGTATGTTCCCCGCATGTGCACCGTATGTGCGGCGTATGGGCGGTGTATGTGCCGCTTATGGGTCGCTTATGGGGGCTTATGGCGCGATACACTGGCAAGCTATCCGCAACAAGGACGTATCCATCGCGACCGAATCATTACCGGAATATTACGCAAAGTGGTGGTGCCCCATAAAAGCGGGCGAACAAGATGGGCGGTACATTAACTGGAGCACCGAAGCTATCATCAAATTGTATTTCAGGCAAAATTGGTTATTTCGCACGCATAGGTCCGGGACACTGTTAGTATCGGCTTACGCCCACGACGAAAGCCGTCCTTGTCCATTCCAATTCAGCCTCTTGTGCCTGCTTCTGGCGGCGATTGCGCCGCCTGCAGCGACGGTCTCGATTTCGCGATCGACTTCGCCTTTCAGCCGATCGTCGACGTCCGACAGCGCCAAATCGTGGGACATGAGGCGCTGGTGCGGGGCGAGCAGGGGGAGGGGGCGGAGAGCGTGCTGGCGCGCCTGAGGCCGCAGACCATCTACGCTTTCGACCAACTGGTGCGCGTTACCGCCATCGAGAAAGCGGCGGCGCTGGGCATGCGCGAGCGCCTGTCGATCAATTTTCTCGCCAACGCCGTGCGCGATCCCCGCCACTGCATCCGTTCCACCTTTGCGGCGGCGCGCACTTTCAATTTTCCCATCGAGCGCATCGGCTTCGAGGTGGTTGGCGGCGCGCGGGTGGAGGACAGCGGCCAGCTGATTGAAATTTTCAATGCCTACCGCGAGTACGGTTTCCAGACGGCGTATGACGATTTTGGCGCCGGCTTCGTGGGCCTCAATCTGCTGGCGCAATTCCAGCCCGACGTCGTCAAACTCGACATCGACCTGGTACGGGCGGTGGATCGTGACCCGGTCAGGCAGGCCATCGTCAAGGCGGTCGTCGCCATGTGCGGCGCCCTGGGCAGCCGGGTGCTGGCCGAGGGCGTGGAAACGCGCGCCGAGCGCGATTACTTGTTCGATGCCGGCGTTGATCTGATGCAGGGCTATTATTTCTGCAGGCCCGTGTTCAGGGGACTGGGCACGATTGACCCGGCGCTCTGGCCGTAAAGCGCCTCGGCCTTGGCCTCGGCATCGCGCCTGGCGCTGATGATTTTACCGGCAGCCTCAAGCCGACGCTGGCCCTGGCGCAGTTCCCGGCTCTGGCAATGGTCCCGGCACATCGACCGCTTCTGCCGCCAGCTTCGCTTTCGCCGCCGCTTCTGCCGCCTTGATGCCCGCCTCCTCGGCGGCCCTGGCGGCCGCTTCCTGTGCCTTGGCTGTCGCCTCGATGGCCGCTTTGGCAGCGGCTTCCTCGGCCGCCTCTGCTGCCTTTTGCGCCACCTCCGCCGCCGCTTCCGCTTCGCGCTCGAGCGTCACCCGTTCGCTCGTCATCGCCACCGCCACGCCGGCCGCTTCCTCGGCCGGCATGCCGTCGGTGCGGCGCAGGTACTCCGCTTCGCCCACGCTGTCTTCATTCTCGGTGGCGCAGTCGGCCTCCTGCGCCACTTCGCCCGGCAGTTCCATCTTCAATTCTTCCACCAGCATCAGGAGGGCCGCAGCGACGGGCAGCGCCAGCAGGGCGCCGGCGATGCCATACAGGCTGCCGCCGGCGATCAGGGCGAACAGCACGATGGACGATGGCAGGCGCAGGGCGCGGCCGTACACCAGCGGCACCAGCACCCGGCTTTCGAATTCCTCGTAGCAGAGCAGCAGCACCAGCACGATGGTAGCGGCGCCCGCACTGACGGCCATGGCTGCGAACACCGCCGGAATCATGGTCATGAAGATGCCGACGAAGGGCAGCACATCGGCGATGCCGCCGAATGCGGCAATCGCCAGCGCATTCGGTACGCCGGTCGCAGTGAGGAGGATGAAGAGGAAAGCGCCCATCAAGGCGCAGGTCACCACCTGGCCGCGCACATAGCCGCCCACGATCACTTCGAGGCGCAAGAGGATGCGCGAGAGTTTGATGTGGTGGCCGCGGGGGATGGCGGCAAACAGGGCGCCGCGCAGGCGGTCGCGGTCGATCATGATGTAGAGGGCCAGGAAAAACGCGCCGGCGCCGTAAGCGACGATCTCCAGCAGGTCGCGCGACATCACCAGCGCCTGGGCGCCGAAGGATTTGAAGACGGCGGCATACTGAAAGCTGCGCACCGTGCTGGCCAGGGTGGCGGTCAGGGGATAGCTGGCCAAAAAGCTCACCAGTTTGGCGCGCAACTGGGGCTCCTGCTTGACCAGGTCGGCCACCTGCTGGACGATGGCCGGCACGGTGAACACCAGCACGGCGCCGCTTACGACCAGCAGCGACGTAAAAACCGCGAAGATGGCGGGGGTGCGCTTGATGCGCCGTTTTTCCAGCCACTGCACGGCCGGATTGAGCGTCCCCACCAGCATCAGCGCCACCACCAGCACCAGGATCACCGGCACCATCTGGGTCAATAGGGCCAGGCCCACCACCAGGGCAACGATGCGGTACAGGGTGTGGGGCGCGATTTCAATGCGCAGCGAACGCTTGCGCGGCGCTGCCGCTGGCGGCGCAACAGTGGCAGCGGCAGCAGCGGCAGCAGAATTGTCTAAAACGGTTTTGTCGGTCTTCATGGCCACAGCATCGGCTCTTTTGACGTACTGCTCTGTGCGCTAGCGCTCATCGGGAGATTACCGCGCGGTAATAAATGAGCAGGGTGCGCCAGCGACTATACTGCCGCCATGAGCCTTCTGATTTCCCGCATCCTGCACGCCGGCTACCTGTTCGAGGCGGACGGCGCGCGCATCGCCTTCGATCCCATTTTCGAAAACCCCTTCAGCCGCAATTGCCACGCCTTTCCGCCCGTGCGCTTCGATACGGCGGCCATCGGGAAACTGGCGCTGGACGCCGTCTTCATCTCCCATTTGCACGACGATCATTGTTCGATCGACAGTCTGGCGCTGCTGGACCGCGCCACCCCGATCTATCTGTACTGCATCTTCGACGAGCTGTTCGCCATGCTCCGCGCGCTGGGATTCACCCGGGTCGAACGGCTGCGCTTCGATACACCCGTCACCATCGGGGCCATCGAAGTGACCCCGCGCGAAGCGCTCGACGCGGACGTCGACGCCATGTTCCAGGTGCGCGCCGCCGGCGTGAATGTATTGAATGTGGTCGATGCCTGGATCGGCCCCGAGGTCATCGAACAACTGGCGGAAGAAGGGCCCTGGGACATGGTGCTCTGGCCCTTCCAGCCCATGCGCGAACTGGCCGTGATCGCGCCCTCGCGCGCAAGTGCACACCTGCCTGGCCTGCCGGAAGACTGGATCGATCAGCTACGCATGCTGGCGCCCCGTTTTGTCGTGCCCAGCTCCTGCCAGTTCGTGCAGGAAGACTGGTCCTGGTACAACCACGCCATGTTCCCGATGACGTACCGGGAGTTCGCACAGGAAGTGACGGCGGCGCTGCCCGCCATATCCGTGCTGCGGCTCGATCCCGGCGTCTCGGTGCGGCTGGACGCGCAAGGGATCACGCCGGCGCCACGCTTGCCATGGGTGATCCCGACCGGACCGCAGGATGTCGATTTCGACTTTCGGCCCGATGCGCCACCGCCGTCAACGGCGGACATCGCGCGGCGTTTTGAGCCGCTCGATGCGGCCCAGGAGGCGATGGTGCTGGCATTTGTGCGCGCTGGCCTGCTCGCGCGCTACCGCGACATGGAACTGCCCGATGAGAGTTATTTTTCGCAGCGCCGCCACTGGCGCCTGAAGCTGTACGACCACACCGGCGAGGCGCGCCAGTTCGATTACGTGGTGCAGGGCGATGCGATCACGCTGTCGGCCGAAGCGCTGGCGCCAGGCTGGCTGACCGAGGTGTCGATCGCCAAGGTGTACGCCGCGCTGGCGCTGGGGGAGTCGCTGACGTCGATGTATGTGCGGATTAATGATGCGGTGTTTGATGATGCGTCGGAGCGGGATCTGCTGGAAGCGGATATCGTCGATGATCCCCTGATCCGTTGCCTGTTCAACGATGCCGTCGGCGCCTATCAGGCCGCGCAGCTTGCACGCCGGGGGCTGTCGCCCGCGGCATAAAATCGCGGGCCTCAAACTCAGTAAGGGATTGGCGCTTGGCGCCATTCGTGGCCCGGCCTGTCCCTGGTTTAAGACCGCGGTGTGCGCTAGTTCTGGGGTCGCGGGCAAAGTGCGGGGACAGTCAGCAAGTGACAGTCCCCCCTGCTGCTGGCGCCTGTGGTGTTTCTCCCTGCTGTTAGCGCCCCGTGGCAGGCAACGGCGTACTCACCACCACCTGCATCGCCTGCTCCGCCGTAAACCCCTTCTTGCGCAGTGCATCGAACAGATTCTTCTTGAAGCTGGCCACCCGCTCCGCCGTCTCCGGCCGTTCGGCGACCCGAAGTTGTGCGTTCAGCTGGGCCTCGGTGGTGCGCTCCAGGGTGGCGAGGTTGGCGGCGGTGGCCGAATCGGTCACGCGCAGCATTTCCTCGGGCGAGGGACGCTGGGCGACTTGCGCGTGGGCGGACAAGGCTGCGCACAGCAGCGAAGACAAAACAAGATAGCGCACTGCACTCTCCATCAAAAGGTCTACAGGAACGCCAGGGTGCGGGCGCCAGCGTTGTAGTTTGACAGACTTGGCAACATGGTCAAGAGGGCGCTGTCGGACACGCCCATCCACCTGCCGAGCGTTGCGGCAAGCTGGTCGACCGAGGTGGTGGGCAGCAGGCGCCCCTGGCCGACGTCATCCGGCCCATTATTGGCCACCACGGGCGCTGTGCCATACAGCGTCTTGCCCTTGACGGCGCCGCCCATCACGAAGTGCATGCTGCCCCAGCCGTGATCCGAGCCGTCGTTGTTGCCGACCATGGTGCGGCCGAAGTCGGAGGCCGTGAAGGCGGTGACCTTGTCGGCCACGCCCAGCTCCACCGTGCTCTGGTAAAACGCCGCCATCGCGTTGGCCAGGTTTTTCATCAGGTTCGGATGGGAAGTCGCCATCTGGTCATGCAGGTCAAAGCCGCCCAGTGACACGAAAAACACCTGGCGCTTGGCGCCCACCGCGGGCGCGGCGGCAATCATGCGCGCCACCATTTTTAATTGGTCGCCCAGGTTGTTGGCGGTGGGGAAGGTGGTGGCAATCGCGGGCGCCGAGGCGAGCGCGCTCGTCAGCACGCTATCGGCATCCACCGAGCGCTTGGCGACCCGGTTGTATTCTGCCTCGAGCAGGTGGGTGCGGGGCTGGGTGATCAGGGTGCGCAGGGCGTCGCTGGCCGCGGTGGAACCAAACAGGGGCGACTTCAAGCCATTCAGCGGCACCGAACCATTGGTCGAGATCTGGTATTGCACGGCCGAGGCGCCCGACAGGAAGACGGCGTTACCCGACACGTTCACACACGTAAAAGTGGCGTTGCCATTCCCGCTCTGGAACAGGTCACCCATGCGCCCGCCCCAGCCGGACAAGGCGCCTTCGGGACTCGACGATTGCCACACGGACTGCTGGTCATTGTGTGAAAACAGCTTGGGCGGCAGCTTGACGGATTTATTGGTGTACTGCAGCTTGGTGGTGGGCTGCACCAGGGTGCCGACATTGAGCAGCACGCCCAGTTGGCCGCCATCGAACAGGGGCAGCAAGGGCGCCAGATTGGGCGCCAGCGCGTACTGGTGCGCCACGCCATTGACATCGAGCGGCGCGCTGACGGGGTTCAGGGCCGTGGCCGCCAGGTTGGCGCGCGCATGGGCAAAGCTGGGGCGCATGGTCTGGTAGCTGTTGTAGCTGGGCAGGTCGTAGGGCGTGACGGTGTTGGCGTAATCGTTGCCGCCGTACAGGAAGATGCAGACCATGGCCTTGTAGTCGGTCGCCGTGGCAGCGGACGCCTCGGCCATCGCGGCCAGGTTCAGCGCCCAGGGCGCGGCCACGCCGGCCATCGACAGGGCCGAAGCCCGTTTTAAAAATGCGCGGCGGGAAGGATTCGTGTCGGGTTTGCTGGACATGACTGACCTATTTCAAAATGATGAATTCGGGCGCGGCCAGAACCAGCACCAGGGCCGTGTAGATGCGGTTCAGGCGGGCCGTGTCGGTGCCGGACGGCATGCCGTTGATGGCCGCCACGATCAGCGCGACCGTGGCGCCGCTCAACTGGCTGGCGGCGAGCACCACGTTCAGTTCGTCCACCAGGGCCGGCGCCGTGTCCGCCATCGGCAGCAGCGCCGTGTAGGTCGCCTTGACGTCGCCGGCGCCGTTCTTGACGACGCCCTGCATGTAGTTGACGTAGCCGACCACGCTCGACTCATTGGTGATCTGGAATTCCGGCGCCACCAGGCCGGCCGAGCCGACGGCGCTGTTGGGGGGCACATAGCCGGGCCGGAAAAAATTAAACACGCTGCCCGAGCGCAAGGGGCTCTGCGACAGGCGGCTGGCCGGATCGGACGTATTGCCGACTGTCCAGGCGTCCGCTGTCGAGGTGGCGCCCATTGCGCGTGCCCAGGCCGCCAGGCGCAGGATCGGTTCGCGCTGCTTGCCGAAATTGGCCGATGTCAGATTGGCGCTGCTTCTCGCCTCGTCGTCCAGCAGGATTGCCTTTACCACGGCTTGCAGATTGCCCTTGACGCCCTTGCCATCGTTGTTGAACACGGCGGCGACCCGGCCCACATAGGCGGGGCTGGGATTGCTGGTGACCAGGCGCATGATCAACTGGCGGCTGATGTTGGGCGCCAGGTTGGGATGGGCAAACAGGGTGTCGAGCGCCATTTTGAGGCTGTCTTCGCCACTGGTGCCGGCCGGGATGGTTGTGCCAAGAAAACTTTTGATCCCAGTCTCGTGGCGGCTGGCCGTCATCGTCATGGGCCGGCGCTTGAACTCGGGTGCATCCGTTGTGGTGCCCGTCAGATCATAATTCCAGCCGGTGAACACGCGCGCCAGGCCGCCAATATCGTCGAGGGTATAAGTTTCCTGAGGCGCGCCGTTGGCCAGTTTGACGGTGCCGTCCGGATTCAGTTGCACCAGGCCGATTGTGAATAACTGCATGATCTCGCGCGCGTAGTTCTCGTCCGGCATGGCGCCGGTGGTGGCGTTGAATTTGACGTTGCCGCGGAAGGTCAAATATTCGCCCATCGGCGCGCTGGTCGAGACCTGTTGCAGCAGGGTGCGGTAGTTGCCGAAGGCCTGGGCTTCCAGCAAGTCCAGCCAGGCCGCCGCCGAAAAGGCATTCCAGCCGCCGCTGAAACCGGCGATGGACGCAACCAGGAGTTCCGACAGCGCAAAGGTGACGCGCTGGCGCAGGGTGTCCGGGGACGACAGCAGCTTGCGCCAGATGGCATTGTCGGCGCCCGTTTCGCTGTTCTTGTTGGCAAGCGCGTCGTAGCCTTTGCTCACCATCCAGTCCCAGCGCGTGGTCGAGGGCGGCAGGGCCATCTGCTCGTCGATCCAGCCCGCGTAGCCGATGGCTTGCACCCGGCTGATCTGTTCGCGCGTGGCGCCCATCGAGGCCTGCGCCAGAAAGCGGGAGGCAGTGGCGGGGGTGAGGGGGTCGACGGTGACGGAAGGCGGGACGGGTGTCGCTGGTGCACCCGGTGCCGCCGGGGCGGCTGCGCCACCGCCGCCGCCACAGGCGCTCAGCAGGGCGCCGGCGGCGAGGGCCAGCGGAATGACGGCCGCGGCTGCCGAGGTTTGCGCTTGCGGGGCCGCGACGGCGACGTCGTCGGCCAGGGGCGATTCAATCTCTGCCATGTCTTCACCTGCTCGCTGAAAATGCAATCAGAAAAGAGTAGAGCACGTGTGCAATATTTCAAACCGCCAAATCATATTGCCGGTGAAAACCGGGCAAATGAAGCCGTCACACAACACTAAATTGCACGCCCGCTAATGACCGATAACGCTTTGTCAGTTGGCGAATGTGCAAAGTTTTAGCT
>JBJMVV010000139.1:0-11700 GCA_045810505.1 Massilia sp. | reverse complement strand
CAAGGACGCCATCGATGCCTGCCAAGCCTGCGCCGCCGAGGACATCCGCAGCGCCACCAATCTGTGCGCCTTGATCTGCCTGGACTGCGCGGATATCTGCACGGCCACGCTCAACACCCTGTCGCGCCATTCCATCCACCACGGCGATTTCTGCGCCATCTGTGCCCACATTTGCCGCGCCTGCGCCGCCGTGTGCGCACCGCATGCATCGGTGCATGCGCATTGCAAACGTTGCATGGAGGCGTGCGAAGCCTGTGCGACGCAGTGCATGAAGCATGCGAAGGAGAGGCATATTTGAGTGGGCCAACGGTGTAGCGAAAAAGGGGACGCGCTCGCATGCGAACGCCCTGCGGCGCCAGTCCGCCCTGCTGCGTACTGTTCGGCTGAATAGCCGTGTTAAACCGTGTTGCGCATTAATCCAATCATTCGTTGAAGCGCTTGCCTTCAGCAACGAGCTTGAGCAGCAGCGGCGCCGGGATCCAGGCGTCGCCGTGGCGACCCTTGCTGTACTTTTCAATCGCCGCCTTGACGTTGTACAGTCCGACCGTATCGGCATAAAACATTGGGCCGCCGCGGTAGACCGGAAAACCGTAGCCGGTGAGATAGACCATGTCGATGTCGGAGGCGCGCATGGCGATGCCTTCTTCGAGAATATGGGCGCCTTCGTTGACCAGAGAGTACACCAGGCGCTCGACGATTTCTTCGTCGGAAATCTTGCGGCGCTCAAGTCCCAGATCGGCCGAATGCTTGACGATCATCTCGTTGACGGCTGCGTTGGGGTAGGCCTTGCGGTCGCCCGGCTTGTAGTCGTACCAGCCGGCGCCCGTCTTCTGGCCGTAGCGGCCCATTTCGCACAGCAGGTCGGCCGTCTTCGAGTACACGATCGATGGCTTTTCCACATAGCGGCGCTTGCGGATGGCCCAGCCGATGTCGTTGCCGGCCAGGTCGCCCATGCGGAACGGGCCCATGGCAAAGCCGAACTTTTCAATGGCCTTGTCGACCTGCTCGGGCAGGCAGCCTTCTTCCAGCAGGAAGCCGGCCTGGCGGCTGTATTGCTCGATCATGCGGTTGCCGATGAAACCGTCACACACGCCCGAGACGACGCCCGTCTTTTTCAGTTTTTTCGACAGGGCCAGCGTGGTGGCCAGCACGTCCTTGCCAGTCGCCTTGCCGCGCACGATTTCCAGCAGCTTCATGACATTGGCGGGGCTGAAGAAGTGGGTACCGACCACGTCCTGCGGACGTTTGGTGAAGCTGGCGATCTTGTCGAGGTCGAGGGTGGAGGTGTTCGACGCAAGGATGGCGCCCGGCTTCATCACCTGGTCGAGCTGCTCGAATACGGCCTGCTTGACGCCCATTTCTTCGAACACGGCTTCGACGACGATGTCGGCCTGGCCGATGTCCGCATAATTCAGGGTGCCGCTGATCAAGCCCACGCGCGCATCGAACTTCTCCTGCGTCAGCTTGCCCTTCTTCATGGTGTTTTCGTAATTCTTGCGAATCGTCGCCAGTCCCTTGTCGAGCGCTTCCTGCTTGGTTTCCAGCATGATGACGGGGATGCCGGCGTTGGCGAAATTCATGGCGATGCCGCCGCCCATGGTGCCGGCGCCAATCACGGCAGCCTGCTTGATGGCGCGCACTGGCGTGTCGGCCGGCACATCAGGCACCTTGCTGGCGCTGCGCTCGGCAAAGAAAGCGTGGCGCAGGGCTTTGGATTCGTTGGTCTGGGCCAGGTGCAGGAAGCGCTCGCGCTCGAATTTCAGGCCGTCCTCGAATTTGTGGGTGACGGAAGCGGCCACGGTTTCGACGCACTCGAGCGGCGCCGGATAGGCGCCCGCCATGGCTTTGACGGTGTTGCGGGTAAATTGCAGGAAGGCTTCGTGGTTGGGATAGTCGACCTTGCGATCACGCACTTTCGGCAGTGGCCGCACCTCCGCCACGCTCTCCGCAAAGGCGACCGCTTCGCTGATCAAATCGGCGTCTTTGGCGAACAGCTTGTCGAACAGGGCCGTGTCGGCCAGTTGCTCGGAGGGCACGAAGGCGCCGGAGACCACCATATTCAGGGCCTTTTCCAGGCCGATCACGCGCGGCAGGCGCTGGGTGCCGCCGGCGCCCGGCAGCAGGCCCAGCTTGACTTCCGGCAGCGCGATCTGGGCGCCCGGCATGGCGACGCGGTAATTGCAGCCCAGGGCAAGCTCGAGGCCGCCGCCCATGCACACGGTGTGGATCGCGGCCACAGTGGGTTTACCGGACGACTCGACCACGCGGATCAGGGTGTGCAGGGTCGGCTCGGTCAGGGCCTTGGGGGAATTGAATTCCTTGATGTCGGCGCCGCCGGAAAACGCCTTGCCGGCGCCGGTGATGACGATGGCCTTTACGGCGTCGTCCGCCTGCGCCCGGTTGACAGCCTCGACAGCGGCAGTGCGGGTCTCCAGGCCCAGGCCATTGACGGGTGGATTGTTCAAGGTGATGACTGCCACCTTGCCGTTGACGACGTAATCAGCGCTCATGTTATGCCCTTGGTCAGTTATTGAGTTGAACCGCAATGCTTCAACTATACCCGAGAAAAGTACGGTCGTATTATTTTCGGCGCAGCTTTTTTATACCTCCAGCCATTCCTTGCGCACAGCGGCATCGGCCCGCAAGGCCGCCGGCGTGCCCTCGAACACGATGGCGCCATGGCCCATCACATACACCCGCTGGGAAATATCCAGCGCGATCGCCAGTTTCTGCTCCACCAGCAGCACGGAAATGCCCTTCTCTTTCAAGGCCAGAAGGTAGTCCGCCACCAGCGCCACGATCTTCGGCGCCAGCCCTTCGGTCGGCTCGTCGATCATGATCAGGTCCGGGTCGCCCATCAGGGTGCGGCACAAGGTCAGCATCTGCTGCTCGCCGCCCGACAGCACGCCGGCTGGCACCGCCCGTCTTTCTTCCAGCCTGGGAAACATGCGGTACATATCGGCCAGTTGCCAGCGACTTTGTCTGGCGCGCTTTTCGCCCAGCAGCAGGTTCTGCTCGACCGTCAAGGTGGGAAAAATATCGCGGCTCTCGGGCACATAGCCAACGCCGCGGTGGGCGATCTGGAAAGCTTTCAGGCCCAGCAGTTGCGTGTCCTTGAACTGCACCGAACCGCTGGCCTCGACCTGCCCCATCACGGCTTTCGCCAGGGTCGAGCGGCCCACGCCGTTGCGGCCCAGCAGGCTGACGATTTCGCCTTCGCCCACGCGCAGGTCGATGCCGTGCAGCACGTGGCTTTTGCCATACCAGGCTTGCAGCTTTTCAATGCGCAAGATGTCAGTCATGGCCGGCCTCGCCCAGGTAGGCGGCCTGCACGGCTGCATTGCTCCGGATGGCGGCCGGGGTATCGCAGGCGATCACTTCGCCATACACCAGCACGGCAATCCGGTCGGCCAGGCCGAATACCACGCCCATGTCGTGCTCCACCATCAGGAGTGTTTTGCCGACCGTGACCTTGCGGATCAGTTCAACGGCGGCATCGGACTCCGAGCGGCTCATGCCCGCGGTGGGTTCGTCGAGCAGGATCACGTCGGCGCCGCCGGCAATGGTGATACCGATTTCCAGCGCGCGCTGCTCGGCGTAGGTGAGCACGCCGGCCGGCAGATTGCGCTGGCGGGTCAGGCCGATTTCTTCCAGCACCTGTTCGGTGCGCGCTTTCGCGTCGGCCAGGCCGCCGAGCCGCTGCCAAAAACTGTAGCGGTAGCCGAGCGACCAGAGCACGGCGCAGCGCAGGTTTTCAAACACGGAGAGCTTGTCGAACAGATTACTGACCTGAAAACTGCGCGCCAGTCCGCGCCGGTTGATGTCAAACGGGCGCAGTCCCGCCACGCTGGCCCCATGCAGGCGGATGTCGCCGCTTGACACGCCAAAGCGGCCCGAGATCAGGTTGAACAGGGTCGATTTGCCGGCGCCGTTGGGCCCGATTACGGCGAGGCGTTCGCCTTTTGCCACCGTCAGGCTGGCGCCGCGGATGATTTCCGACTTGCCGAAATTTTTACGCACATCGTGCAATTCAAGGGCGTTCATGGCTGTCCCCGCGTCAGTTGGGCAATTTCGCCATTGAGTTCATGCCAGCGCGCCATATAGGCTGGCGCCGTGCGCCGCCAGGCCAGCAGGCCAATGACGAACAGGCCCGCCGCCAGCAGCCAGGGGGCCGGCGCGTGGACGTCCAGCGGCAGCCCGAACCACATCGTCGGCGCCCCATTGGCCGCCTCCAGCGTGCGCCGGTACAGCAGTTCCACCGCCAGCACGAGGCCGGTCAGCGCCACCAGCGCACAAGCGCACACGGCCGCAAGATGCATGCGGATGCGGCCAAACCTGCCGAAGCGCGCCAGCCGCAGCAGCAGCATCAACAGGCTCGCCAACCCCGCCGGCGCAAAGCGCACCAGGGCAACGAAGAACAGGCCCAGGTACAACTGCCACGCGGCGGTGTATTCGGACAACATGACGACAAAACCGATGCCGACGATGGCGCCCAGCAAGGGACCGAAAAAGAAGCCGATACCGCCGATAAAGACAAACAGCAGGATGCTGCCCGAGCGCAGGGCGCTGACGTTTTCGGCGCTGACGATTTCAAAATTGATCGCGCCGAGCGCGCCGGAAATGCCGGCAAAAAAGCTGGAGGCGATCAGCGCCAGGTAGCGCACCCACTGGGCGTCGTAGCCGATGAAGCCGACGCGCTCCGGATTGTCGCGCACGGCATTGAGCATGCGGCCCAGCGGCGTCTGCGTAAAGGCGAACATGGCCACCGTGCTGATAAACAACCAGAAGGCAATCAGGTAGTACACCTGGATTTGCGGCCCGAATGTTAAACCCGTCACACCAAGAAAGGGCTGGCCGATCACGCGGTTGGTGGTCACGCCCCCTTCCCCGCCAAAAAATCCGGGGAACATGAGCGAGGCGGCAAACACCAGTTCCACCAGGCCCAGCGTGATCATGGCAAAGGTGGTGCCGGACTTGCGGGTGGTGACGTAGCCGAACAGCACGCCGAAGAACATGCCGGCGAAGCCGCCAACAAGCGGGATCAGGGTGGTGGGCACGAACACGCCGCCCGGCGCACCGGCCTGGTTCATGACGTGGATGGCGACAAAGCCGCCCAGGCCCGAATACACCGCGTGGCCGAACGACAGCATGCCGCCCTGCCCCAGCAGCATATTGTAGGACAGGCCGAACAGCATCACTGTGCCGATCTGGCACAGGATCGACAGCGCCGCGCCCTTGGTGAAGATCCAGGGCGCGATGAGCAGAATGAGCGCGAAGCCGCCCCACACCAGCCAGCGGCCCAGGTTAACGGGGCGGAATGACAGCGTGGTAGCGGCTGGCGCGCTTTGGGCCAGGTCTCTCATTCGCGCGTCCCCATCAGGCCCTTGGGCCGGAAAATCAGCATCAACACCAGCAGCAGGAAAGGCAGGATGGCGGCGCTCTGGGCAATGGTCAGTTTCAGCAGGGGATAGCCGGGGGTGTCGGCGCCGATATTCGCGCCGGCCCAGTTCAACAAGCTCATCAGGGAATAATCAAGGGCGACGGCAAAGGTCTGCACCACCCCGATCAAGAGCGAGGCAATGAAGGCGCCGGCCAGCGAACCCATGCCGCCCACCACCACCACGACAAACACGATGCTGCCGACGGTGGCGGCCATGCTGGGCTCGGTGACGAAGGCATTGCCGCCGATCACGCCCGCCAGTCCGGCCAGCGCGCAACCGCCGCCGAACACCCACATGAATACCCGGGGCACATTGTGGCCCAGGCTTTCCGCCGCTTCCGGATGGGTCAGCGCCGCCTGGATCACCAGCCCCACCCGCGTGCGCGTGAGCAGCAGCCAGATCGAGGCCAGCATGGCCAGGGCCACGGCCATCATGAAGGCGCGGTAGGCGGGAAAGCTGGTGGAAAACACGGTGAACAGGGGCCGGTCGAGCTCCTTGGGAATGGCGTAGGCCACCGCCGCCCTGCCCCAGATCAGCTGCACCAATTCAACGATCAGGTAGGACAGGCCGAAAGTGAACAGCAGTTCGGGCACATGGCCGAATTTATGGATGGGCCGCAAGCCGTAGCGTTCCACCAGCGCACCCAGCAGGCCGACCGCCAGGGGCGCCAGCACCAGGGCCGGCCAGAAACCCACCCAGGCGCTGATGGTGTAGGCGATATAGGCGCCCAGCATGTAAAAACTGGCGTGCGCAAAATTGAGCACGCCCATCATGCTGAAAATTAAGGTCAGGCCGGACGAGAGCATGAACAGCAGCAAGCCGTAACTGATCCCGTTCAGCAAAGTGAACAGCGTAAATTCCATGGGAGTCCGCGGGAAAAGGCGCCGCGCCGGACCGGCGCCGGCGCGGGAATGCTACTTAAATGCTCGGCCGCTTCATCTGGCAGGAGGTGGGCTGACCAGCCTGGTAGGCTTCGATCTTCTTGTCCATCTTCCAGCCATAGCCCGTGTTTTCCTGGTCGTACTTGACGTCCTTGCCATTGACCTTGGTCCAGGTGCCGATGTACAGGGGCTGCTGCAACTGGTGATCGACCTTGTTCATCGTCACTTCACCGTTCAGGCTGGCGAACTTGGCGCCTTCCATGGCAAAAGCGACTTTCACGGGATCGGTCGACTTGCTGGCCTTGATGGCCTGGGCCAGCATGCCGATGCTCGAGTGCGTTTGCGCCGTGTAGTAGTCGTCGTTGTACTTCTTCTTGTACGCCTCGACGATCTCCTTGCCGCGCATGGCCTCGTTGTTGATCATCCAGTTGCCGACAATCTTGACGCGCTCGGCGCCGGCCGGTCCCATCGCGGTCGGCACGCCGGTCGTCACGCCATAGTAAGTGTAGAAATTGGCTTTCAGATCAGCATCTTTGGCGGCGCGGATCAGCAGGGCCAGGTCGGCGCCCCAGTTGCCGGTGATGACAGTGTCGGCGCCCGAGGCCTTGATCTTGGCGATGTAGGGCGAGAAATCTTTTACTTGCGCGATCGGATGCAGGTCGTCGCCGGCAATCTTGATGTCGGGGCGCTTGCGTTTCAGGTATTCCTTGGCGGCACGGCTGACCGCCTGGCCGAAGGCATAGTTCTGGCCGATGATGTAGACGCTCTTGATGTCCTTGTTGGGCGCCATGTAAGAGGTCAGCGCCTCCATCTTCATGTCCGAATTGGCGTCGAAACGGAAGTGCCAGAAGCTGCATTTGCTGTTGGTCATGTCCGGATCGATGGCCGCGTAATTCAGGAACACCACTTCCTTGCCGGGATTGCGCTCATTGTGCTTGTTCACCGCGTCCAGCAGGGCCAGGCCCACGCCGGAGCCGTTGCCCTGGGTGATGTAGCGGTAACCCTGGTCGATCACCGCCTTCAGTTGGGTCAGCGATTCCTGGGGACTGGCCTTGTTGTCGAAGCCGACCACCTCGATCTTGTTGTCGCCCGCCCATTTGTCCTTGGTGGCCAGGTCCGCGATGGCCTGGAAGCTGTGCAACTGGTTCTGCCCCACGGGTGCGAACGGCCCGGACAGGGGATCAATGAAGGCGATCTTGACGGTCTCGGCCTGCGCCGCCGCGCTGGCGCAGCAGACGAGGACCGCAGCGCCGATGGCGCGCAAGGGGGCTTTACATCCGAAATGCTTGCTCATAAGTCTCCACTCTCTTTTATTGGTTTGTAAGGCGGGCAATCGTGATCGGTCGAGTCGGCGAAATCAGGCAGTCGGCAGTTTGTACCCCCTGAATTGTTCGCGCAGCTTGTTCTTTTGAATTTTTCCCGTGGCGCCCATGGGCAAGGCGTCGATGAAGGCAACGTCATCAGGCATCCAGAACTTGGCGACCTTGCCTTCAAAAAAGGCGATCAATTCATCGCGGGCCAGTTCCATGCCGGGCCGCCTGACCACCAGCAACAGCGGGCGCTCGTCCCATTTCGGATGCGCGACGCCAATGCAGGCCGCCTGCAGCACCGCCGGGTGGGCCATGGCAATGTTTTCCAGGTCAATGGTGCCGATCCACTCGCCGCCCGACTTGATCACATCCTTGCTGCGGTCGGTGATCTGCAGGTAGCCGTCGCCATCGATGGTGGCCACGTCGCCGGTCGGGAACCAGCCGTCCTGCAGCACGTCGCCGCCCTCGTTTTTAAAATAACTGGCGATGATCCAGGGGCCCTTGACCAGCAGGTGGCCATAGGTGGCGCCGTCCCAGGGAAGTTCCGTGCCCTCGTCGTCGACAATCTTCATGTCGACCCCGTAGATGGCATGGCCCTGCTTCTGCAAAATCCTGCGCTGCTCGTCCTTTGGCAGAGCCAGGTGCTGCGCCTGCAGGCCGCCGGCGGTGCCCAGCGGCGACATTTCCGTCATTCCCCAGGCGTGGACCACCTCGACATCGAAGCGGTCCATCAGCACATCCATCATGGCCGGCGGGCAGGCCGAGCCGCCGATCACGGTGCGGCGGAAGGTCGAAAATTTCAGCTCATTCTGCACCGCGTAGTTGATCAGGCCCAGCCACACAGTGGGCACGCCGGCCGAGAAGGTCACCCCTTCCGTCTCGAACAGTTCGTAGAGCGACTTGCCATCTAGCGCCGCGCCGGGAAACACCAGCTTGGCGCCGGACAGCAGCACGGAATATGGCAGGCCCCAGGCGTTGACGTGAAACATCGGCACGACGGGCAGCACGGTGTCCTTGCTCGACACGTTCAAGCCGTTCGGCATGGCCGAGCCGTAGGAGTGCAGCACGGTGGAACGGTGCGAATACAAGGCGCCCTTGGGATTGCCGGTGGTGCCCGAGGTGTAGCACAGCGACGCGGCCGAATTCTCGTCGAACAGGGGCCACACGTAATCGGAGGAACTGCTGGCAATCAAGTCTTCGTAGCACAGCAGATTGGGAATCTTGGTGCTGTCGGGCATGCGCTCGCGGTCGGCCATCAAGATAAACGCCTTGATGGTCTTGCAGTGGGGCGCGACCGCTTCAATCAGGGGCAGGAAGGTCAGGTCGAAAAACAGATACTGGTCTTCGGCGTGGTTGGCGATATACGCCACCTGTTCCGGATGCAGGCGCGGATTGATGGTGTGCAGCACCGCGCCCGAGCCGGACACGCCATAGTAGAGCTCCATGTGGCGGTAGCCGTTCCAGGCCAGGGTGGCCACCCTGTCTCCCATCTGCACGCCCAGTCCCTGCAGGGCGTGGGCCACGCGCAGGGCGCGCTCGCGGCAGTCACGGTAGGTGTAACGGTGGAGGTCGCCTTCAACGCGGCGGGAGACGATTTCAACATGCCCGTAATGGCGGGCGGCAAAGTCGATGATGCTGGAAATGAGCAAGGGCTGGCTCATCATCTGGCCCATCACCGGGCTCTGGGGATACGACTGCATGCGCGCTCCTGTGGACAGCTGTTGTGCAAAGAGTTTCGTACGACCGTGCGAAAACAGTCAATACTTTTCGATGTTGCAACGCACCAGTCGTCAACAATGTTAAGTGAGCAAGCAGAACGTCATGCAGGCAATGCGGTGCGGACACTAATGGCGTGCAGAGCGCCGTGTTGAATTTCCCCTGTGAAATCAATGGTCTGCGTGAACCGCCATTGTCACGATCCCTGCCGAAAACGCGAGAAATGCAATCGTGCGCAGGGTTGCCATCGATATACTGATTTGACGCAAAATTTCTGCATGATTAACAATTTACCGAGGAATCATTACATGGCAACCAAGAAAGTGGCCGCGGCCGCAGGCGAGTCCGCCGCCACCAGCATCGGCAAGGGTGGCGAGTTGCACCAGCAATCGGACCAGAACGTCATGACAACCGACCAGGGCGTGCCGATCTCGGACGACGAGAACTCGCTGCGGGCCCATCCGCGCGGCCCCACCCTGCTGGAAGATTTTATTCTGCGCGAGAAAATCACCCATTTCGACCATGAACGTATTCCCGAGCGCATCGTCCACGCGCGGGGCACGGCCGTGCATGGCGTGTTCGAACTGACGGCTTCGCTGGAAGACTACACGACCGCTAAAATCCTCACGGAAGTGGGCGAACAAACGCCGCTGTTCACCCGCTTTTCCACCGTGGCGGGCGGCGCGGGTTCGGTCGACACCCCACGCGACGTGCGCGGTTTTGCCGTCAAGATGTATACCAAGGAAGGCAACTGGGACCTGGTGGGCAATAACATCCCTGTCTTCTTCATCCAGGACGCCATCAAGTTTCCCGACCTGATCCACGCCGTCAAGATGGAACCGGACCGCGGCTTTCCCCAGGCCGCCTCCGCCCACGACACCTTCTGGGACTATATTTCACTGACCCCCGAGTCGATCCACATGGTGATGTGGGCCATGTCCGACCGCGCCCTGCCCCGCTCGCTGCGCATGGTGGAAGGGTTTGGCATCCACAGCTTCCGCCTGGTCAATGCGGCCGGCAAGTCCACCTTCGTCAAGTTCCACTGGCGGCCCACCCTGGGCCTGCAATCGACCTTGTGGGACGAGGCCGTCAAGATTGCCGGCGCTGACCCCGATTTCCACCGCCGCGACATGTTCGAAAACATCCAGGCCGGCAATTTCCCCGCCTGGGACCTGGCTGTGCAGTTGTTCACGGAAGAAGAAGCCGCCACATTCCCCTTCGATCACCTCGATTCGACCAAGCTGATCCCCGAGGAATTGATTCCCCTTCGTGTGATTGGCCGGATGACCCTGAACCGCTGGCCGAACAATTTCTTTGCCGAGACGGAGCAGGTGGCCTTCTGCCCTTCGCACGTGCCGCCCGGGATTGATTTCAGCAACGACCCGCTGCTGCAAGGCCGCCTGCATTCCTATCTGGACACCCAGTTATCGCGCCTGGGCGGGCCGAACTTCCACCAGATCCCCATCAATGCCGCCAAGGTGCCCGTCTCCAACAACCAGCGTGACGGCCACATGCAGATGACCCAGCCGGTCGGGCGGGTCGCCTACAGCCCCAATTCGCTGATGCCGGAGAGCCCCCACGCCAATCCGCGGGGCTTCCGCAGCTTTCCCGCCGAAGAAGGCGGCGCGCGCGGTCGGGTCCGCTCAGAGACTTTCTCCGATCACTACAGCCAGGCCCGGCTGTTCTTCCGCAGCCAGACGGCGCCCGAGCAGGCCCACATCGCGGCGGCCCTGGTGTTCGAACTGGCGAAGGTCGAGCATCCCCATATCCGCGAAGCCATCGTCGCCCACCTGCTGCAGGTCGAGACGGACCTGGCCCAGCGGGTCGCAACCGGTCTCGGCATGAAAAAGCTGCCGGCCCCGGCGGCGACAGGCACACCGGCAAAGGACATGGCGCCTTCGCCTGCGCTGCAAATTATCGGCAAGATGAAGGACACCCTGGAAGGCCGCGCGGTTGGCGTGCTGGTGTCCGACGGCTCGGACGGCGCGCTGGTCAATGCGATCACGGCCGCAATCAAACAGGCGGGCGCGTCGTTCAAGATCATTGCGCCCCACGTCGGTGACGTGACCCTGTCGGACCAGTCTTCGCTGAAAGTCGATGGCCAGTTGGCCGGCACGCCCTCGGTGATGTTCGACGCCGTCGCCATCATCCTTTCAACTGAGCAGGCTGTCATGCTGTGCAAGGAAGCGGCCGCCATCGACTTCGTGCGCGACGCCTTCGGTCATTTGAAGGCCATTGCTGTCGATGCGGGTGCCAAGGCGCTGCTGGACAAGGCCGGCGTGGCGCCGGATGCGGGCGTGGTCGACGCCAAGGATGCGGCGAAGTTTATTGGCGCGGCAAAAACGCGGCAGT
>JBJMVV010000138.1:0-30680 GCA_045810505.1 Massilia sp. | reverse complement strand
TTTCGAGCATTGCAAGAAGGTGTACTTGCGGCTTCGCGAGAAGTACGAAACGCGATAGTCAACGATACTGCGCGTTCTCGACTTGTATCGAGTCCGCTTTTGGAGAACATTGCAGGGCCGGCCTCGTGACTGCCAGCGATCGCTCAGCCGGCGCCTCGCGCAGAGACGGGCCCCGGCACGGTGCGCTCCGCTCAGGATTAAGCTGAGCCCATCACGCCATGCCAGCCACCGCCACCGTCCTTACATCGGCGGCACAACCCCATCCTTCTCCACCACGATCCGTCCCGCATTCATGACTGCGCCATCCTGGGTGGCAATCACGAACACTTTTTTGCCGACGATGAGGTCGGCGCGGGTGGCGGGGGCGAAGGTGACGACGGGGGTGCCGGCGGGGACCACCACTTCTTTCGTGCCGCCCTTGTAGGCCAGTTTGAGGGTGCGGCCATTGACGCTGTCGAGCGAGGTTTCGACGTTGGCGTTGGTCATCATGCTGCCGGGCAGCAGGTCCCAGCTGTAATGGCCTTCGCCGCTGCCACGGGCGGATTCGGGAAACACCAGCACCTCGACCGCTTCCATGGTGCCGTTCGGGCCGGCTTTGGTGGCGGTGCCGATGTAGCCGCCTTTCTGGATGTCGGACAGCTTCAGGTTTTTCACGGCGCTGACGGGCTGGTCGGCCTTCATGGCCAGTTTGACGAGTTCGCCTTCGCGGCTTTGCACGGTGATGGTGCTGGCGTCGATGGCGGCGATCTGGCCGCGGATGCGCACGGGGGCCTCGGCGGCGCTGGCGTGGACGGCGGTGGAGAAGGCGAGGGCGGCGAGAACGAGGCGGGCGGCGGGCAGGGCAGAAGTCATGGCAATCCTGTTGAAGTTTTTATTGAACGGCAACGGTAACAGAATTTTCCCATTTGCCGGCGCGCCCGACCGTTTCAGTCTGAACCCATGCCACCCAGGCCGACCCGCCCGGTTGACAGTGGCCGCGGCTGAGTTCATGCTGCGTGCTGGCTTTCTGACCATAGAGACACCATGATCGCTGCCCTCGACCACCTGCTGATGCACCCGGCCGCCCGTCCCCTGGGCGCCGTGCGCCGCGGCGTGATCGAGTTCCTGTATTTCGGCTTCAAGAACGCGCGCGCCTGCCTGTTCGTGTTCACCTTCATGGCGGCCGTGCTGACCATGCCCCGGGCCGGCCTGTTCGGCATTGCCCGCTACGACGTGCTGCTGCTGGTGGCGATTGGCATCCAGTGGTGGATGCTCAAGGCGGGCCTGGAAACGCTCGATGAACTCAAGGCCGTCTGCCTGTTTCACGCCATCGGCTTTGCGCTGGAGGCCTTTAAAGTGTCGGGCGGCATCGCGTCCTGGAGTTATCCTGATCCGGCGTTGAGCAAGATTTTCGGCGTGCCCTTGTTTGCAGGCTTCATGTACGCCTCGATCGGCAGCTATATCGTGCAGGCCTGGCGCCTGTTCGACATCCGTATCCGCCACCACCCTTCCTACTGGGCCGCCACCACCATCGCCCTGCTGATTTACGCGAACTTTTTTACCCATCACTATATCGGCGACTACCGCTGGTACCTGGCGGCCTGCGCGCTGGGCCTGTATTCGCGCACCGTGGTGGTGTTCCGCTCGTTTGACCGCGACCGCCAGATGCCGCTGCTGCTGAGCTTTGTGCTGATCGGCTTTTTCATCTGGCTGGCGGAAAACATCTCCACCTTTGTCGGCGTGTGGCGCTATCCCCACCAGCTGGGCGCCTGGTCGCTGGTGCACTTGAGTAAATGGAGCTCGTGGTCGCTGCTGGTGATCATGACGTTTACCATTGTCGCCAGCCTCAAGCACATCAAGGCGAAGATCCACGTGCCCGATTAAGCCGTCATGAAGCGGTAGCAATTCCCCGTCAAAATTGCCGCATTGCAATTTTGATCGATGCCGCATGCTTAACTTGAAATTCCTCACCGCCCAGCGCCTGCTGTGGCCCCTGCTGGCGCTGCTTGCCTGCGCCCTGATCTGGACCGTGGTGCTGCTGCGCGCCAGCGAAGAAGACAGCCGTGCCAGTCAGCAGGTGCGGCGCGAGGCCGTGTCGCTGGCCGAGGCCTATGAGCAATACCTGACCCGCTCGGTGGGGCAGATGGACGAGATCACCATGCAGCTCAAGCACAGCTGGGAACATGGCAACCCGCCGCGCCTGCTGGAGAGCCTGAAAAGCGATGGCATGTTCACCGACCCTGCCTTTGTCGGCGTCGCCCTGCTGGGACCGGACGGCAGCGTGCGCTCGACGATCCGCGCGCGCGCCGCCGACAGCGCGGCCGCCGTGGCCGCCAGCGCCTTCTTCAAGGACCACAAGAACAATATCTCGACGGCGCTGCGGATGGGCGCGGCGCCGGCGGCGCTGGGCTATCCTGGCGACGTGATCCTGTTCACGCGCCGGCTCGACACGGGCAGCGACGAGTTCGACGGCCTGGTGCTGCTGGCCGTCAAGTCCAGCTATTTCACGGGCTTCGTGGGACCGGCCATCCTCGGTGAGCGGGGCCTCGCCGCCGTCAGCGCCAACGACGGCGCCGTGCAGATGGCGACCCGCCAGCAGGGCGCCAATGCCGCGGCGCGCCTGCTGCCCGTCAATGAAGGTTTGTGGGCGGCCGATAAGGGTGTCGCGCTGCTGCCGGCCGCCGGGCCCGACGGCTTCGGCGACGGCGTGGGCCGGCTGCTCGCCTGGCGCCGCTCCAGCGCCTATCCGCTGGTGGCGCTGGTGGGCCTCTCGCACGAGGATGCAATGGCGGGCGCGGCGCGCAGTTGGCGCGATGCCAGGCTGGCGGCGCTGCTGGCCAGCATCGTGTTGCTGGCGATGGGCGTGGCGGCCAGCGTGCTCATGGCCAGCACGCGGCGCGAGGCGGGCGGTGCCCTTGCTGGCGCCACACCCATCATTGCGTCCAACTGACCCGCCGTCGCTGCCCCGGCTTGTCAGCAGTCCTGCACCACCCGCCTCCAGCTTTCATGCCCGCCTTCAAATCCCGCAACATCTTCCACCGGCTGTTCTGGCCCTTGCTGGCCCTGCTCGTATGCGCTCTGGTCTGGTCGGTGGCGCTGGGCAGGGCCGCGGCCGAGCGCAGCCGCGCCGAGCAGCAGGTGCGCCGCGAGGCGGTCTCGCTGGCGCAAGCCTACGAACAATACCTGACCCGCTCGGTGGGCCAGATGGACCAGATCACCATGCAGCTCAAGCACAGCTGGGAACATGGCGACGACCCGCGCCTGCTGGAGAGCCTGAAACGCGAGGGCATGTTCACCGATCCGGGCTTTGTCGCGGTGGCCGTGGTGGGCCCCGATGGCGCGCTGCGCTCGTCGATTCGTGGCCACGGGGCCGGCCTGCGGCTGGCCCATACGGCATTTTTCCGCGAGCACAGGAACAGCAATTCCAGCGCGCTCAGGATCGGCGCCGTGCCGCCCCAGCTGTTCTTGCAGGGCGACCTGATCCTGTTCACGCGCCGGCTCGATACCAGTTCCGATGAGTTCGATGGCGTGGTGCTGCTGGCCGTCAAGGCCAGCTACTTCACGGGCTTCGTCGGGCCGATGACGCTGGGGCCCCGTGGCGTCGCTGCCGTCAGCGCGGCCGACGGCGCACTGCGTGTGGCCAGCCTGGGCGGTGAGCAGGCGCATATCTTGCCCGCCAGCGAGTCGCTCTGGTCGGCCCCTGGCGGCCAGCGTTTGCTGCCGGCCAAGGGCGTCGATGCATTCGGCGACGGCGTGGCGCGTCTGCTGGCCTGGCGCCGCTCGGGGGCTTACCCCCTGGTGGCGCTGGTGGGCCTGTCATTCGACGATGCCTTGGCCGGCGCGGACCAGAACTGGTTGGAGGACCGCAATATGGCGCTGGCCTCGACGGCGGTGCTGCTGGTGCTGGCCGTGCTGGCAAGCGTGCTGGCGTCCCGCGCGGGCGCGCGCATGCGCGAGCAGGATGAGGTGCGCAGCGCCTACCGCACCGCCACCGAAAGCGCCAACGAAGGTTTTTATATGGCATCGGCCGTGCGCGACCGCCAGGGCGCCATCGTCGATTTCGAGATCGTCGACTGCAATGAGCGAGGCGCCTTTTTCTACGGCATGGCGCGCAGCGAACTGGTGGGGCGGCGCCTCTCCCATATCGACAGCGGCCGCTTCGGCGAAGACCTGATCGCCACGTATCGGCAGGCGATGGAGCAGGGCTTTCATGAGGACGAGCGGCGCATGCCTGGCGACAATCGCCTGAACATCCGCTGGGGCCAGCGCCGCCTGGTTCGTGTGGGCAATGGCCTGGCGGTCACCTTGCAGGATGTCAGCGAACGCAAGCAGCACGAGGCGGAACTGGAGCGCCTTGCCAACGAGGACAGCCTGACGGGCCTGCGCAACCGCCACTGGTTCCTCGCTTTCATCGACGGCGCCATTGCTGCCGCCGGCGCGGGCGGGCACGAGCTGGCCCTGCTGTTCATCGACCTGGACGATTTCAAGCATGTCAACGACACCCAGGGCCATGCCGCCGGCGACGAACTGCTCAAGGCAGTGGCGCGGCGCCTGTCGGCACTGCTGCGCCCGCGCGATCAGGTGGTGCGCTTCGGCGGCGACGAGTTTGTCATCGTGCTCGACCGCAGCGAGGGCGAACTGCACATTGCCGCTGTCGCCCAGCGCATCATCGACGCCCTGTGCAAGCCGTTTGCCGTGAGCGGCAACAGCCAGGCCATCGGCGCCTCGATCGGCATCAGCGTGTTTCCCCGCGATGGCGCTGACGCGGCCAGCCTGATCCGTCACAGCGACATCGCCATGTACGCGGGCAAGAGCGAAGGCAAGCGCCAGTTCCGCTTTTTTGATCCGGCCCTGTCCGCCACCATCCAGACCCGCGCCCAGCTCAGACACGGCCTGGTCGAAGCCATCGCCGAGCAGCAATTGATGCTGCACTATCAGCCGCGGGTCGACACCCACTCGGGCGAGCTGCTGAGCATGGAGGCGCTGCTGCGCTGGCGCCATCCCGTGCTGGGCATGGTGTCGCCGGCGGAATTCATTCCCCTGGCCGAGCAAAGCGGCCTGATCCACCCGATCGGCGCGCTGGTCATCGAGCAGGCCTGCGCCCAGCTGGCGGCCTGGCAGGCGGCGGGCCTGCGCCCGGTGCCGATCTCAATCAACGTCTCGCCAGCACAGTTTCACAAGGGCGGGGTGCGCCAGCAATTGCAGCAGGCCCTGCTGCGCCACGGCGTGGCGGCGTCCCTGCTGGAAGTGGAGATCACGGAATCGGCCATGATCGGCGAACAGGACACCATCCGGGCGGAACTGGCAGCCATCCGCGCGCTGGGCATCAAGCTGCACATCGATGACTTCGGCACCGGCTACTCATCCCTGTCGCAATTGCAGCGCCTGAAAATGGACGTGCTGAAAGTCGATCGCGCCTTCACGGCCGAACTGGGCGCCTCGCGCGAAGGGCAGGTGTTCTTCCAGGCGATCGTGTCGATGGCGCACGCGCTGGGCATGGCCGTGGTGGCGGAAGGCGTGGAAACGCCCGCGCAGCTGCGGCTGCTGCAGGCGCTGGGCTGCAATGAGGTGCAGGGGTATTTGATTGCGAAGCCGATGGCGGCGCAGGCGGTGGAAGCCTTGCTGAGCAAACGGTTTTTGTATGAGGCCGCGTAGAAACTTCAAAGCCGTCGAGCTGCATGCAGCATCGGGGACTGGCCCTGCGGGCCTGTCCCCATTTTCCGCCCGAGGCGATATGGAACTGGGCGAAACAACGTGTCCGGTAGCGGACGGATACTACTAGCGCCGCGGTCCCAAACCGGGACAGGCCCGCAGGGCCAGTCCCCCCTCCGATTCGAGTCTCGTGCCGGCATCGCATCGACCTCAGTCCGGAAACTAGGGACCATATGGATGCGCCGCGACCAGCCACCAGTCCCCGATCAAGCCAACGTCAATTCAACAGCAATATTCCCGCGCGACATTTTCGAATACGGGCACAGCTGGTGCGCGCGTTCCATGATGGCCTGAGCCACGGCGCGGTCCAGGCCGGGCAGGCTGACCGTCAGGCGTGCCTGCAGGGCAAAGCCCGATTCGCCCGTGCCCAGGTCGACTTCCGCATCGACTGCCACGTCGGCCGGCACTGCCACCTTGTGTTCCTGGGCGGCGCGGCCCATGGCGCCGATGAAGCAGGCCGACCAGCCGGCGGCGAACAGTTGCTCGGGATTGGTGCCGGCGCCCTTGCCGCCCGGTGGGGACAGCTTGATGTCGAGGTGGCCGTCGCTGCTTTGCGCGGCGCCGTCGCGGCCGCCCGTGGTGTGGGTCTTGGCGGTGTAGAGGACTTTGTCGATGGTGTTCATGGTGTTGCCTTTCGAGTTAATAAGAGGGAGGAGGGAAGAGGGAATAGGGGATTATTTCAAATGGTCGACGGCGATCACGGCGTCGGCAAAGGCTTTTGGCGCTTCCTGTGGCAGGTTGTGGCCGATGCCGCCGCTGATCAGTTGATGCTTGTAGGGGCCGGTAAATCGCTTGGCATACGCTGCCGGCTCCGGGTGGGGCGCGCCGTTGGCGTCGCCTTCCATGGTGATGGTCGGCACGCTGATGGCGGGCGCTGCCGCCAGACGCTCTTCCAGCGCCGCATACTTGGCTTCGCCCTTGACCAGGTCCAGCCGCCAGCGGTAATTGTGGACGGTGATGGCGGCGTGGTCCGGGTTGTCGAGCGAGGCGGCGCTGCGGGCAAAGGTGGCGTCATCGAACTTCCACTGGGGCGAAGCGGTCTGCCAGATCAGTTTGGCGAAGTCGCGGCGGTTTTTCTCGTAGCCGGCGCTGCCCCGTTCGGTCGCAAAATAAAACTGGTACCACCATTGCAGTTCGGCGGCAGGCGGCAGGGGCTGCTTGCCGGCTTGCTGGCTGCCGATCAGGTAGCCGCTGACGGAGACCAGGCCCTTGACGCGCTGGGGATACAGCGCGGCGACAATGTCGGCGGTGCGCGCGCCCCAGTCGTAGCCGGCCAGCACGGCCTGGTCGATCTTGAGCGCATCCATCAGCGCCACCACGTCCACCGCCAGTGCGGCCGGCTCGCCATTTTTTACTGCTTTCGGATCGAGAAAGCGGGTGCTGCCGTAGCCGCGCAGATGGGGCACGATGACGCGGTAGCCGGCTTTCGTCAGCAGGGGCACGACGTCGATATAGCTGTGGATGTCGTAAGGCCAGCCGTGCAGCAGGATCACCACCGGGCCATTGGCCGGACCTTCGTCGACATAGCCGACGTTCAGCTCGCCCGCATTGATCTGCTTGATGTTGGCAAAGCTGGGCAGGGCGCGGCTGGGGGCGGTGACGGCGCTTGCAGCGGCTGCTGCTGGGGACGCGGTCTGCGCCTGGGCGCTGGCAGCAAAACCTGCCTGGGCGCCGGTAAAGGCGAGCAGGGCGGCGGCGAGGGCGATCGGGCGGCGGATGGTGACAACGTTGGCAAAAGTGGTCATGTGAGTCTCCTGGTGGGCGGATTTGCTTATCGCAATAACTATTTGTGTGGTAACTATAGCGGGCTCGCGCCGGCAAATCAAGTACAATAATCATTATTTCGATAAGTTCTTTTGGGAGATGGACATGAGCAAGAAAATGGCGGTGGATACGCCCACCGCGCGCCTTGGCGACTTCATGTGCTTTGCCGTCTATTCCACCAACCTCGCCTATTCGCGCGTCTACAAACCCGTGCTGGAGCAACTGGGGCTGACCTACACCCAGTACATCGCCATCATCTGCCTGTGGGAACAAGACCAGCAGACGGTCAAGAGCCTGAGCGAAAAACTGTTCCTGGAGCCAAGCACGATGACCCCCATGCTCAAGCGCCTGGAGGGCATGGGCCTGGTGCAGCGCGAACGCGACAAGGTCGATGAACGCAGTGTGCGGGTGGCGCTGACGGCGGCCGGACGGCAGCTGCGCGAGAAAGCCTTCGATTACCGCGAGACGACGGCGAAGGCGGCCGGTTTGTCGCCGGAAGAGTTCAAGGTGCTGCAGAAAGCCATCGTCAATCTGCGCAGCAACCTGATGGCGGCTGCGGCGCCCTGAGCGGTGTGCAGCAGGGTCTTACAGCCGTGCTGCCGGCGCGCGCACCATCGTGCGCATGCGGGCCCTGAACACGAAGGGCGGCAGGACAATCAGCTGTTCCGAGCCAGCGCTGCTGGGCTGCAGTTTCCACTCGCAGATCGAGCGGCCGATGCACGCCATCAGCATGCCATCGTTGATCTTTTGGGCATTGACCACCGACACCTGGGTCACTTCGCCCGTCGGCGCAATGCGTGCGCCAAACACCAGGCCGCCGCCACCGGGCCAGCCGCCTTCACGTTCCATGAACTTTTCCATGCAGCGCGAAGTTGTCCGGCTGTTTTCGTTGAGCAGATGGGCCACCTGGGCCGCCGTCTCCGGGTTGGAGCGGGTGGGCTGCATGCGCCCCGGCACGAAGTCGCCCGTCGTATCACGGTTGGTATAGCAGGCGCCAGGCTCATCGGCAAAAGCGCTACTGGTCAACAGGACAGCGGCAAACAGGCACAGGGAGCGCATCGGCTTCTCGCAAGGTATTGAAAGAAAAATAATATTAGCATAAACTTGTCATGCGGAAATCACGTATGTCGGCCAGGCGCCGGCGCCGATCAATCAGTGTGCTCAAGGACGCAAAAATGAAGCAATGGAAAACCTGTCTCGCGTGGATGTTGACCGTGTTGGCCCTGGCGCTGCCCGGGATCAGCCACGCCCAGAACCCCGGCAATGGCGGCACCACTTATGCCGGCATGCAGGTAACCACCCGGCCGGAAGAATTCCTCGGTAAATTTGTCGAACTGGCCCAGGCCGACGGCGCCGCCAACGCCACCCTGCTCACGGCGATGGGCGACGCCGAGGCCGCCAAGAAAGTCAGCAGCCAGCTGGCCACCCTGGACATGAACGCCACCCCCGCCGACATCACCGCCGCCACCGCCGCCACCCGCGCCGCCCGCCAGCGCGTGACGGATATGCTGGCCGCGCACCTGACCCTGAGCGACGCCAGTAAAGCCAGCATTGCCAGCGGCGCCCTCAAGCTGGCCAACACGGCTCACGGCTTCACCCTGCTGACCAAAAACATCAACGCCACCAAGCAATCCCTGGCCCAAGCCGGCGCCCCCGCCCGCATCGCCCTGCTGGCCGCCCGCGCTACGCCCGATCAGGCAGCGCAACTGCGCGCGGAACTGGGCGCCATGCTGAGCTTCGCCAGCGCCAATCAGCTGAGCCTGGCGCCAGAGGTGGGACAGGCTGCTGCAGAGTTGTAAGAGTGGTCGGAGCAGAAGTGCAACCAGCGATGCCCAGTCCCTGATAGAGAGGCGACACTAGCAATCGAGCAATGTAGCGGCACTCGATTGCTATATTCCTCCCGTCGTGTACAATTCTACTTGTACTAGTTACTGTACATGTCGGATTTTGATTTGATGCTGCTGACGAATCCTTCGACGACGCTAAAACTACACTACGACCTTAGCTGCGACTACGACTTATACAGCAGATTGAAGCAATGGAGTGCCACATGAGAATCATCAACTTTTCCGATGCTCGCAGCAATCTACGGACTGTTATCGACCAGGTGGTTGAGGATGCAGATGTCACCGTCATCTCGCGCCGTGACGCGCCGGATGCCGTAGTCATGTCCTTCGATCACTACAGCAGCCTTATGGAGACTGTATATTTGTTGAGTTCGCCAGCTAATGCTGCCCACTTGGCAAAATCAATTGCTCAGGCACGCGCAGGTCACGCGCAGCATCGGGAGTTAATTAACACGCCCGATACTGAGGACCCGGAACATGCGCAAGCTGAAGTTCACGGATGAAGCCTGGAACAGCTACATCTACTGGCAGACGCAAGACAGAAAAACGCTCAAACGCATCAACGATTTGATCAAGGATGCGCAAAGAGACCCCTTCACAGGGATCGGGAAACCAGAGGCGCTGAAGCACAGCCTAGCGGGGTTCTGGTCCAGACGAATTGACGAGACAAACCGTATCGTCTATGAGGCTACCGAAGAGGAGCTGATCATCATTTCTTGCCGCTATCACTACTGATAGCACTTGAGGGAGCATCGCTCCCGATAACGCGACGATCAATCGGCACGCCCGTCAAGTTTGCATGACCGTGATAGTCTTGCCGGTCACTCACTTTCAGGAACCCACATGCCCTTGTCTGTCGTTGCCATCTTCGTCGCCAAACCCGGCTTTGAACAGAGACTCGAACAACTCTTTCGCGGCGTTGTCGACACGACGCTGCAGGAAGAAGGCTGCATCAGCTACCAGCTCAACCGCGACATCGCGAATCCGCGCCGCTTCGTGTTCATTGAGGAGTGGCGCAGCGAAACCGATCTCGAGCGGCATCTTGCAGCGCCCCATCTGCAAGCGCTCGCTGCGCAAGTGCCAGAATGCATCGAGGCGGGCGAGATGTTCAGGTTGGCGAAGCTTGCCGGGGGAGCCGCGTGAGCTTGCTGACAGGTCGAGCGCCCGCGCGCCAAAATGACTAGCGCAGGATCTCCGTCAGCACCCGTCCCTCCGCCGCTGCCGGCGGACGCACGCGCAGCAACTTCGCCAGGGTCGGCGCGATGTCGACCACTTCGGCGTACTGGCCGTAGTCGCCCGGCCTGATCCAGCTGGCGCCCGACAGCACCAGCGGCACATTGGTGTCGTAGGCGTAGGGCGAGCCGTGGGAAGTTCCGCTGCTGCCGCTGCCAAAATACCAGTAAGGTTTCGTCACCACCATCAATTCGCCCGACAGCTGGCGGTTCCAGCCGCGCCGCATCAACAGGCCCATGCGGGTGCCGTCGCTGCCCGCTTCCATCTGGGTGCGCGTGTAGACCTGGGCGATGCCTGCCTGGTCGAGCAGGTAGCGGCTGGCCGCCGTTTCAATGTCGGCTCGTTGCAAATTTTTGGCGGCGATGGCGGCCAGGTCCAGGTGCAGATTGGGCATGGACTGGGCGATGACGAGCTTGTCGATGCCGAACTTGCCGGCCAGGTGGGCGTTCAGGTCGGCCACCAGCTTGACGTTGTCGATGCGGCCCGCGTCCTGGTGCACGCTCTGGCTGAACTCGGGCGTGTTGGGGAAGCCGTGGTCGGCCGTGAGCACCACCAGCACCTTGCCGGCGCCGACTTTCTTGTCGAGGTAGCCGAGGAAGTCGGCCAGCATGCGGTCGAGCCGCTGCAGGTGGTCGTGCGACATCTTGCTCTCGGGACCGTAGGCGTGGTTGATATAGTCGTGGGCGGACAGGCTCACGCCCAGCAGGTCGGGCACGCCGGCCGGGTTGTTGCCCAGTTGCTCGCCGTCGACGGCGGCTTTTGCAAAGTCCAGGGTCAGCTGGTCGAGGAAGGGGCTGGTCTTGAGGCGGTTGTAATAGTCGGCGTCAAGCTGGCCGCTGTCGCTGTAAAAGCTGAACGGAAAGCGGTTGCTGGCGCTGGGCGTGGCGGGATACAAGGCGTCGGGCGCATCGCCGGCGTAGGCGCTGTCGGCCAGCAGGGGACGCCAGGTCTTGCCGTAAAAGGCATCCTGGGGTTTGGCGGCCTGCCAGCGCTGCACCCAGTCGGGGTGGCTCTGCATGTAATAAGTGCTGGAGGCGAAATTGCCGCTCTTGTCCATATACATATAGGCAGTGCCCGATTTGCCGCCCAGCAGGATGGCGCCGCGGTCCTTGCCGGAAATGGCGATGACCTTGGCGCGCTGGCCCGTGGCGTAGCGCAACTGGTCGCCCAGGGTGTCTACGCGCAGGCGCACGGGCGAGGTGCCGTCGGCGGGCCGGGTGTCTTCGCCGATGTAGTGGAAGTTGCCGTCTTCGGTGCAGTACACCTGGGCGTGCGTGACGGGATCGATCCAGTTATTGCCGATCACCCCGTGCTGGTAGGGATAGGCACCCGTCAGCACGGCCGAGTGGCCGACCGCCGTGACCGTGACGCCGTGGGCCTGGTGGGCGTTCGAAAACGAGGCGCCCTGGTCGAGCAGGCGGCGCAGGCCGCCCTGGCCGAACTGCTCGCGGTAACGCTCCAATTGCTCGCTGGGCAGGCCGTCGACGACCAGCACCAGCACCAGTTTCGGGCTTGCATTAAGGACGGGTGCGGACGCGGCCTGGGTGAAAGGGACGGTGACCGACAGGAGCGAGAGCAGCAGGCCGGCGCGCAGCCGGGGCAGCAATGATGAAACAGGATACATGGGAGCAGGCTTGAGTGGACAGCCTGTCAGCTTAGCCGCGGTTTATGACGGCGCGATGACGGCGCTGGCTCAGCCTGCGGCGCTGGCTTCGGGATGGCGCGCCTGCCAGGCCGCCAGTTGCGCGGCGTAGCGCTCGCGCGCCATTTCGTAGGCATCGAACACGCACACCACGCAGCCGCTGCCGCAGCAGTCTTCCAGCTGGGGCTCGACGGGCGCTTGCGGCGGCGGATCAAGCGTTTCAGCCGCCGCGCCTGCTGCAGGGGCGGTAATGTCGCTGGCAGCCGTCGGGGCAGGGTGCTGTGCGCTGGTAGGAAACATGGAGTCGGTCGGCATGGCGCGATTGTGGCACAGCGTGAGCCGTCCCCTGTGTGCTGTTACACGCCGTGCGGCAAGCCCAGGTTCTGGTTGGCCGGCACGGCCACATCCATCAGGCGGGGACGGGGCAGGTCCAGCCCTGCCATCAGGGCTTCAAATTCGGCCCGGGTGCGTGTCGCCAGGCGGGCATTGTGGGCGCGCTCCCAGCCGATGGTGGAGACCGACTGGCCATGATAATCGTGGCCCGGCCAGACCCAGGTGGCAGGCGGCAAAGTGAACAATTTGCTGGTGACGCTGTCAAACAGGGCGCCTGCGCTGCCGCTCTGGAAATCGGTGCGGCCGCAACCATTGATGAGGAGGGTATCGCCGCTGAACAGATTGTCGCGCCACAGATAGCTCATGCTGCCCGCCGTGTGGCCGGGCGTGTGCAGGACGGCGATGGCTTCGTCGGCGCCAAAGCGCACCACGTCGCCATCGACCAGTTGCAGCTCGGCTGGAGCGATGCCGCAGCCGGACGGCGCGCCCGCCTGGGCGCCGGTGCGTTCGCGCAGCTTGCCGGCCGAGGTCACATGATCGGCGTGCGCATGGGTTTCCAGCACGTAGCACAGGCGCAGGGACAGGCGCTGCAGGTGCGCCAGGTCGCGCTCGAGGTGGCGGTCGACCGGGTCGATGATGACTGCCGAGACGCCATCCGTCGCCACCAGCAAATACGTAAAGGTGGAGGACTCGGTGTCGAACAGCTGGATGGGATTCTGATGCATGCAAATGGGGGTGGGGTGAGACGCGGCCGCGGAACGGATGGACACATAGCGGCGCGCTGGCGTCGAGCTGGTTGCAGGATACTGTATTGCGCACGATGGCGCTGATGAGGCTGGCGGCGCAGGTGCCGGCCTCATCAGCCAGGCTTATTCGGTGCCCGGGCCGTTGAGTACTTCGGGATAGAGATCGAGCATCTCGGGGCCCGGATCGCCCAGTTGGCGCGGCCCGCTCCGGCCCAGGGTGATCTTGAAGCTGGTCTTGTACGGCCCGCCCCCGTCATGCAGATTGAATGCCGTCGGCCCCAGCATCTGCAGGTCGCTGAACGGTGGGGCGAACACCACCTCGGCAAATTCCCAGCCTGGCGTCACCAGCTTGAAATGCAGTTCGGCGGGGCCGTCGACGCGTACCGGATCCGGCTTGTAATGGGCGGTTAGGACGCCGTCCTGCTCGGCGACATGGACGGTCACGGGATGGGGCGTGTGATCGGATGCAGTTTTCAATGTGGTCCCTTTTTGCTTCGATGGGCCGACAGGAAGTCGACGAAATGCCGCTCCTGGTACTGCATTTTTTCCAGCAGCATCAGGTCGCGGCGCACGCTACTTTCTTCATCACTACAAATTCCCGCCTGGACCAGCGGGGCCAGCAGCACAAAATCCATGCTGCCCTCAGCCGAAGGCGACAGCAGAGTCTGCGCTTTTCGGCAAAACATGTGCATTTCTGCAATATTGTGCACCAGCTGGGCCTGCGAAAGCAATGCTTGTGAGTAAGTTTCCGTGACCGACTGTTCGGTTGGCGTGCTGGCATGCAGATGCGCCAGGCGCTCCAGCGCAGGGGCCAGCACGGCTGCTGCCGCGTCGGCATGGCCGCGCCGCGTCTCCAGTTGCGCCCAGCGCAGCCGCCCCAGCGCGGCCACCCGGGCCAGCTTGGGTTTGGCCGGTTCGCGCGCGACGGCATCTTCCAGCCGCTGCACCAGCGCCGGCCAGGCCGTGGCGGCGACCTCGCTGTCCTCGGCGGCGGCGAGCGCGCTGAGCTCGGCCGCCTGCAAATGACCTTGCAGGTCGAGGTTGCGGGGATCGTCCTGCAGGGCCTGTTTCAACAGGGCGGCCGCCTGCGCGAAAGAGGCCCGGGCCGCCGCTTGCTGCCCGCTCGCCTGCTGCAGTTCCCCCAGATGGTGCCGGGCAAACGCGTAACGCTTGGTCCATGCACCGTTGCCGGGCGCGGCGTGGTGCAGGCGGCCCATGATGGCCGCTTCGCGCTCGTACAAGCCGCTGGCCCTGGCCAGCTCTCCCAGCTTGGCGCGCGCGCTGGCCTGCCATGACAGGCTGTTGGCCAGGTCGGCGGCGAGCTTGTCGTTGTCCGGCTTGTCCGCCAGCACAGCGCTCTTGAGCGCCGTCGATACATCGAATTCCCTGGCCGCGGCGGCGACGGCGCCGCTTTTGAGCTCGACACTGCCCAGGCTGTTATGCGCATACGACTGTTCAATTTTGCCGTCCGGGTCCTGTGGGGCGCTGGCCGCCTGGCGGTCGGCGAACTGGCGGTACTGGGTGAAATAAACGCGCGCGCCGGCCCAGTCGCTGCGGTCGTAGTGAAGCTGGCCCAGCCAGAAGGCGTTGGCGCCGGCGCTTTTCAGCAGGGCCGTATCGAGCGGGGCGGCGGCCAGCTGGCGCTGCAGGATGGCGCGGCCCAGCAACAGGGCCGATTCGGCGCCGGCCCCGTCGCCGCGCGCCATCTTGACTTCAGACAGCACTTGCAGGGCCTTGGCGCGCTGGGCCAGGCTGGCGCCAGTGGCGTCGTGACTGTCGTCGGCCAGGTAGACCAGGGCGCGCGCGCTGACGCTGTCGAGCAGGTCCAGGCGGCCCAGCGGACGCAGGCGCTCGACGAAATCGCCCAGCATGAAGCCCATCAATTCTTCCGCTTCCGTGCGATGCTGCTCGGCGTCGCGCTGGGCGCGGCGGGCGGTAATACTGAGCAGCACCGCCAGCAAGGCGAGCAGCAGCACCACGCCCAGCACGGCCAGGCGCGCCCGTTCGCCCCGCCGTACCCGGCGCAGGGAGGCGTCGATATAGGCTGTTGCCACGGCGTCGCTGCGCAGGCCGAGCGCGCCGTCGTCGCGCAGTTCGCGCGCCTGGCGCGCCTGCAGGCCCGGCGGCAACAGCAGGTCGCGGCTGCGGCCGTGGCCATCCCAACGGGCGGCCTGGGCTGCGATGCGGGTGCGCACCTGCAGCGCCTGGCGGTGGCGGTCGACCCATTCCACCACCCGCGGCCAGCGCCGCAGCAGCGCTTCGTGGGCGATGGCGAACACGGGCGTGTCGGCCTGGAGGCTGCTGCTGAACAGGCGCGCCTCGACCAGCGCCTTGACCAGCGCTTCGGCAGCCGGACCGGGCAGGGCCGACCACGGCGCCGGACGGGCCGTCACGGCCAGTTCGTCTTCGGCCACGTGCACCAGCAGATCCAGCACCTGGGGCAGGGCGGCCTTTTGGTCGGCGTCCAGGCGCGTCAACACCTGCTCGGCGCGCGCGCCGATGGCGCCTTCGATGCCGCCCAGCGCCTGGTAGACCTCGAAACGCAGTTCACCGCCCGGGTCGCGCTGACGGTACAGCTCTTCCAGGCAGTACTGTAATAGAGGCAGGGTGTCGGGTCCGGAGCGCGCCGCGGCGCACAGTTCGTCGTCGAGGGCAGCGCCGTCGCTGGCGCGGGCGCCGAAGCGCAGCCCCGCCGCCCGTGCCGGCTGGCGCACCATTTGGGCAATCTCGGCGCTGCTAGGGGGCGCCAGGTCGACGTGGCCGCCGCTGTCCTTGAGCGCCATCAGGGCAGGATGGCTGGCCAGCTGGGGATAAAAATCGTTGCGGCAGGCCAGCAGCAGCAGCACCGCGCCGCTGTTGGCCAGGCGCAGCAGCAGGGCAATCACGGCCGCGCGCTCGGCGTTCTCCACCTCGGGATCGCGCAGCAGGGCTTCAAAGCGGTCGATGAACAGGGCGGTGCGGGCGCCGTAACGGCGGGCGCCCTCGGCGAGGGTGGCGATGACGCCGTCGGGTTCGTGCGCCAGGCGCCGCGCCAGGCTGTCCGCGCTGTCCTGCTCGAACAGGGGCGGACCGCCTGGTCCCGCATCGGCGTCCAGCAAGACGCTGGCCAGGCCCTGCAGCAAGGCGCCATGTTCGAGGTCGGCGCAGTCGAGCGCAAGGCTGGCGCCGATTCTGGCGGCGTTGTGTGGACTGCCCCCTGCCAGCCGCGCCAGCACCCCGGCCCGTATCAAGGAAGTCTTGCCGGAACCGGACGGGCCCAGCACCAGCACCATGGCGCAGCCGGCCGCGCTCTGGCGGGCGATGGCGCGCAGCACGGCGTCGGTGGCGTCGCTGCGCCCGAAAAACACGGCGCTGTGGCGTTCCTCGAACGGCGCCAGGCCGCGGAATGGGGTCTCGTCCAGCCAGCTTGCATCGAGCGCGGCATCGGTACGCGCCAGTTCGGCCACGGTGCGGTAGCCCCGCTTTCTGATGGTTTCAATGTAACAGGGCGCACTTGACGAGTCGCCCAGCACCTTGCGCAATTGGGCGATGGTTTTGTGCACCGGATTGTCGCCGCCAATGTTGCTTCCCCAGCAAGTCGTCAGCAACTCGTCGGCCGTCACCACCTCGCCGGACCGCGCCGCCAGGGCCACCAGCACGTCCATCGCGCGCGGCTCCATCTGGCGCTGCTCGCCGTCACGCTGCACAGAATTGGTGGCGGGCTCGACCGTCCAGTCGCCAAAACGGAAGGCGGACGCACTCATGATGGGGCAGCACTCATGGCAATAAATTTCTTTTTTTCAACATTGCCGAGTGTAGCTGATGCAAATTGCCTAGCACAACACTTATTTGAAAATCCCCCATCCAGCCCTCGGAAAAAAATAAAGCGTCATGAATTCAATGACTTGGAATCCGGAAGGTTTCCGGAAGGTTAGAAAAGCGGAAAGTCGTTACCGTAACAAGGCTTTCGCAACAGGCCAGCGGCATCCCGCCGGCTGTGGCGACCGTGAAGGGGACCCGGCCATGAAAATCGATACAGAAGAACTGCTTTGCCTGAAACCGGGCGCCGCCGCGGCGGTCGACGGGGAGGGCAGCGTGCGCGCCGCCTTGCACCGGATTCTCGGCAGCGAGGAATTTTCACGGGCCCAGCGCATGCGCGAACTGCTGGAATTCCTGGTCGAGCAAAAGTTGTCAGGAAAGTACCGGGATACCCATGAATATGCAGTCGGCATCGAGGTGTTCCGCCGCGATCCGGCCCTGTATAACACCTGCACCGACCCCATCGTCCGGGTCCAGATGGGCCGCCTGCGGGATCGCTTGCGCAGCTATTACGGCACGGCCGGGATGGCCGAGACCTTGCGGTTTGTGATCCCCATTGGCAGCTATATGCCGGAAATTGTGCGGATGAAGCCGGCCGCGGCGCCGTCGCCCGCGCCGGACGCTGTTCAGTCCATGTCTTTGCCGCTGGCCCGGCATTATTTGCTGGGCCACAGCGCGCTGGCGTATTTTGACCACGACCCGGCCGGCGCCGCCTTTGCGCATGGGCTGGACGAAGAACTGGTGCACCAGCTTTACGGCGCCTTCGGGGCGGCGGTGCTGCCGTACAGCGCAGGCCGCGCCGCCCTGAAACTGAGCCATCGCCTGGAAGGCAGCGTGCGCATCGACAACGGCGTGGTGCGCCTGGCCCTGCGCCTGGTCGATAACCGGGCCGGCAGCGTGGTGTGGTCGCAGCAGTTCGACCGCAGCGGCGCGCTGGCGATGGGCTTGCAGGAACAGCTGGCGGGCGCGGCCTGCGCTGCCCTGGCCGTGTATTTTGCACAAGGTTGAAGCGCATGTTCGCCGCACTGCGTGCCAGGGTCGCCAACGCGGTCAACGCCGCCAACCCCGCCAACCCGGCCCTCGGCCTCGACCACATCGCGGGCCTTCAGGCAGCAGGCGAGGGCGCCGCGCTCGAACTGGCGCCGGTGGTGCTGACCTTCATCAACCAGCGTAGCGATGGCAGCGCCCTGCGGCTGGTGCTGTTCAAGCCGAATGCGACCCTGTCCGGCGCGGCCGATCCGGCGGGCGCCCCGCTGGCCTGGAAGGTGGTGCGCTGCGCGCCGAAACAGCAGAGCCGGGCGACCTACCCGTTCAGCCAGCAGCTTGCGGTGTTCGCGCCTGACGGACCGCACGGCAGCATGCAGGAAGCCCGCGCCGGCCAGCGTTTTTATATTGACCGCAGTGGCGTCCTGCAGCGCGACACCAGCCTTGCTGCGGCGCCAGTGGCGGCGAACACGGTGGCGGTACACAACGCCACCCAGGCGCAGCGCCTCGACGTGCTGCTCTACAAGGACGGCCGGCCCCTGTGCCGCAGCAGCGGCCTGGCGCCTGACGAAAGCACCCTGTTTGATGTGTTGCCGACGCTATATATGGCAATCGATAGCGCACCCCATGCCGCCGGGGGGCGGACCGGCGCAACGCTCTTCAGCGCTGCCCACGACATTGCCGAAGGCGGCACCGTGGATGCAGTGAGCGCCGCCAGCGCGACGCCCATCAGCCTGCTCGGCCTGAAAAGCGCCGACATCATCGTCAGCGGCACTGCTTCGAATTCGAGCCTGCGCGTGGTCAACCAGCGTTTCAGCTGAGGCGGATGACGCGTGCAAGAAACCCGTCAAGGCACGCCTGAGCACAGCGCGATCAGGCTTCAGGCGCACATCCAAGTGCACCTCAAATGCACCCAAGTTCACCTCAAGCCGCTCCCCGACGCGCCGCGAAGCTTTCCGCGCTCGCAGTTTCGTGTGCCTGGTGGGCGTGATGCACATGCCGTGACTGGGCAAGCTCGCCTGGCAAGCGTTGCTGCGCTCCCTGTGGCGCCTGCTGCTCCGTCGCGCCATCCGCGTTCTCGTGCTGTTCCGGCGTCAGCGAGGCCAGCCACAATTTGCCGCGCGAGGTGACGGTTTTATCGGCCGCGTGCAGGAAGCCGCTCGACAGCAGCCAGCGTTCCACCCCGCCCGACATGGCCGGATCAAGGCCCGCGAGGGTTTGCTCGAGCGCCTCGATGCACTCGGCCTGGAACAGGGCGCGCGAACCGGTCTTGGTGATCTGGATGTCGCCCGACACGAGTCGGTTGATGAGGTTTAGTTCAAACAATGCTTTTGGCGCCTCGGTGAGATGGGCCGGTGCCTCCGTACCTGCCTGGGCCTCGCCAGCGCCCGTGTCCTGGTCTTTCTCTTTGTCCAGCGTGCGCAGCAGCGCAATATCATCCTTGCTGAGTCTCATGGTTCTCCCATGGTTGAAACCGCCTTCGAGTGAAGCCAGCGTGTCAATATTGTACTGTGCGGGTGTACAGCAGCGGTATCAAAGTTCAATCGTGCGTCGTCTCCAATGTCACAATTTTTTAACGACTTTCACTCAGGAATTAAATCGATGGGCATGGATGAGCACCACTTGATTTAACAATTTGCTTGGCGCAAGCATTCATGTGGAATGATTGATCGCAAAGAAATTTAATGGCGTTTTGTTCAGGACATCCGCTTGCGCGGGTGAAATATTGTGGTTGTAGGCCTACACGGATGATGCCGGTGCGCCGATCTCTGACGGTGCGGTCGCGGCCGATAATGGTGCATCTGACATTTCCGCATAAGATCACCATGTCCCTGGCCCTCCTAGAACAAACGCCTGTTGCCCCCAGTACCGCTGCGCAAGCCGGTGCCCGCAATGAAGCCGGCCCCGTGCGAGCCCTCTACCTGGCCTTGCGCGACCGCCACGCTGCTGCTGCCGCAGACGGCGCCGCCTATCTGCGCGAGCAGATCGCCAGCGCCCGCCTGCTGGGCGACAATCTGCCCGACGATCTGTGCGCGCTCGATGACTGGATTGAACAGCACACCAGCAGCGTCGGCGCGGCGTACCGCAATTACCTGGCTGAACGCAAGGGCGGTGCGCCGCGCCGCTACTTTCCCACCCGCTCGCACGCCCTGCATTTCCTGAAGGCGGTGGGCCCCACCAAACTGGTCGACGGCGCCTGGCTGTACGGCGTGCTGTCACACTGGCGCGATCCCCGCTTCCTCGGTCTGATCCGCACCTACCTGGAAGAACTGGGCGACGGCGTGCCTGAGAAAAATCACGTGGCGCTGTTCGGCAAGTTGCTCAAGACCCATTCGCTGGACGACTGGCAAGGCCTGGACGACAGTCACTTTGTCCAGGGCGCCATTCAGCTGGCGCTGGCCCACAATGCCGAGCAATTTTTGCCGGAAGTAATCGGCTTCAATCTCGGCTACGAGCAACTGCCCCTGCACCTGCTGATCTGCGCGTATGAACTCAATGAACTGGGCATCGATCCCATGTACTTTACCCTGCACGTGACGATCGACAACGCCGATTGCGGCCACGCCCGCAAGGCGGCCCAGTCGGTGCGCGAATTGATGCCGCAACTGGGCGACAGCGCCGAATTTGCCAGCCGCGTGCGCGACGGCTACCGGCTCAACGACCTGGGCGCCAGCACGCTTTCCGTGATCGACAGCTTCTCGCTGGACGACACCCTGATCGGCATCCTGGTGTCGAAAAGCGCCTACGGCCAGAACATGCACTCCGACTTTTGCCGCGTCGCCGGGCGTTCCATCAACGACTGGCTGGCCACCCCGTCCGACATGCCCGCGCTGTTGGCAGCGCTGGTCAAGGCCGGCTGGATCGAGCGCGGCCAGAGCGCCGAGCAGAGCCGCTTCTGGCGCCTGATCCAGGGCCCCAACGCGACCATGTTCGGCGTCTTCAATGATTATGAACAGCAGGTGCTGCGCGACTGGATCGAGACCGGCGAGCAGGGCGCCAGCGAAGACGGCGCGGACTATCCCAATCCGGTCGGAGCGCGCATCGTCTCGCATCGCTCCCAATTGCGTGCGCTCGACCAACTGTCCGGCAAACAAGCCCGTCCGGCGGCGCCGCGCGGCATCCTGCGCAGTACCCGAGCCGGCGCCGGCGCCAGCAATGCCGAACCGGCCGACGCGGCCAGCGAACTGCACCTGCTCGAGCAGCGCATCGCCGAATTGCCCAGCCGCGATGCGGCCATGGAGGCCCTGCGCGAATTGATGGCCCCCCATTTGCACGCAGCGCCGGTCGGCCTGATGGCGACCCGCCTGTTCAGCCGCCTGCTGAGCCTGTGAACCAGCGGATGAATCGACGTTTGTTACGGAAATGTTGCTTAAATTGAAGAAAGGATCCCCCACAGGGGCGCCGGTTTGATTAGAATGTGACATTGCGCCACGCAGGGCGCGCTCGGGGAGTTTGCATGTCCATCCACGCCACGCCGCAGTCCACTACGCTGCTGTTGATCGATGACCACGAGCTGTTTCGTTTCGGGGTCCGGGCCTTCATGCAGCCGCACCCGCACATCGAGGTGGTGGGCGAGGCGGCCGATGGCGCGACCGGGCTTGCGCTGGCGCGCCAGTTCCAGCCCGCCGTGATCCTGCTCGACCTGCAAATGCCCGACATGAGTGGCCTGCAGATGCTGGCGCAACTGCGCCGCGAGTGCCCCAATTCAGCCGTGCTGATGCTCACCAGCAGCGACGATGCCGACGACCTGGCCGAAGCGCTGCGTGGCGGCGCCTGCGGCTACCTGCTCAAGAGCGCCGATGCCGATTTCCTCGTGCGCGCCGTCAGCCGCGCCGCCGCCGGCGAAGTCATCGTCGCCGAAGCGATGACCTCCAAGCTGGTGCAGCAGCTGCGCGTACCCAACGCGGCAGCGGCCGACCTGGCCAGCCTGACCCCGCGCGAAAAACAGATCCTGCGCCGCCTCGCTCACGGCGAGAGCAACAAGGTGATCGCCCGCACCCTCTCGCTGGCCGAGAACACTGTCAAGATCCACGTCCAGCACGTGCTGCGCAAGCTGTCCCTGAGCAGCCGGGTGCAGGCGGCCGTGTTCGCGGTGGAGAATGCAGCGGCGCTGGGCCAGGATTGATGCGCTAGGCGCTGGCTTGAAGTAGCGCCAGCAGGGCTGCCCGAAAGCGCGCCGCTTCCATCTCCAGCGCGTCGAGCATGGGGCTGCTTGCGTGGTCCAGCGCGCGGTCGATGGCCAGCGCCGCCTGCGCCGCCGGGATCGCCCCGAAACTGCCAAACAAACCCGCCAGGCTATGGGCCTCGCGTCCCAGCGCCGGCGTGTCGGCGCGCGCGTGCGCCTCGCGCAGCGCAGCCAATTGAAAGGGCAGGTCGGCCGCGAAATGGCGCCCGATGGCCCTGATGGTGAGCGGGTCGGCGCCATGCAGGGCGCTGGCGTAGTCGAAGGCGGCGGGAGCTGCAGCATGCGCCATCGTCGCCGGTTCTGCCAGTGCCTCCGTGCGGGCCGGCCCCGCATAGCGCGCCATGAGTTGCTGGAAGGCCTGGGCGCGCAGCGGCTTGGCCAGATAATCGTCCATGCCGGCGGCGAGGCAGCGTTCGCGGTCGCCCTCCATGTCGCTGGCCGTCATGGCAATGATGATGGAGACGGGTGCGCCTGCGCGCTCGCGCGCGCGGATCGCGTCGGTGGCCTCGAAGCCGTCCATCTCCGGCATCTGCAGGTCCATCAGGATCACATCGAAGCGCGCTTGCGCATGGCATGCGAGCGCCTCGACGCCGTTGTCAGCCACAGTGACGCGGTGGCCCCAGCGGGTCAGCAGCAACTGCGCCAGTTGCTGGTTCAGTTCATTGTCTTCGACCAGCAGCACATCGAGGCCGGCGGCGGCTGACGAGGGCGAAGGCAACGACGTTGACGCATCGGCCAGGGACTGATGCGCGTCCTGCGGTCCACGCGGCAAAGCCAGCGTGACGCAGAAGGTGCTGCCCTCGCCTGGCGTGCTGTCGACCCGCAGGGTGCCGCCCATCAGGGCCACCAGGCGGCGCGTGATCGACAGGCCGAGACCGGTGCCGCCGAAGCGCCGCGTGGTCGAACCGTCGGCCTGGCGGAAGGCGTCGAAGATGGCGTACTGCTGGTCGGCGGCGATGCCGATGCCGCTGTCGATGACGCTGATGGAAAAGCACACCGCTTCATCCACGCCGGGCTGGCCGGCGACTGGTCCCGCCTGCAGCTGTACCCGCACGCCGCCGCTGCTGGTGAACTTGACGGCGTTGCCGCTCAAATGCAGCATCACCTGGTGCAGGCGGCGCGCGTCGCCCACCAGGCAGCGGGGCAGGGTGGGGTCGATCTCGAGTGCGAACGTGAGGCCGCTGCGCTGTGCGTAGGCACGCGCAGCGGCCACGCCTTGCCCGACGACGCGCGCCAGGTGGAATGGCGCCGCCTCCAGCACCAGAGTGCCCGCTTCGATACTGGAAAAATCGAGAATGTCGTTCATGGTCGCCAGCAGTTCATCGGCCGAAGTCTTGACCGCCTCGAGGTAGTGGCGCTGCGCAGGCGTGAGCGCCGACTCCAGCGCCAGTCCCGTCATGCCGATAATACCATTCATGGGCGTGCGGATTTCATGGCTCATATTGGCCAGGAAAGCGCTCTTGGCGCGGCTGGCCGCTTCCGCCGCTTCCTTGGCCGCGTGCAGGGCGTGTTCGGCGTCCTTTTGCTCCGTCACGTCACACATGCTGCCGGTGACGCCGGTGCACACGCCGGCGGCGTCAAAGTCGCAGCGGGCATTCACATCGAGGTAGCGCACCGCGCCGTCGACGGTGAGGTAGCGGATCAGGCGCCGCAGCAGACAGGCGTGGCCATCGATCATCAGGGCGAAACTGGCGCCGGCATAGGCGCGGTCGCGTGGGTCGATGAAATCGGTGAAGTGGCGGCCCAGGCTGGCCTCGACGGCGAAACCGGTCACGCTGCGCCAGGCCGGATTGAGATACAGCCAGCGCCCTTCGGCATCGACCCGGAACACCACTTCGGTGAGGCTGTCGAGTACTTCGAGGGAGCGCGGCTCGGTGATTGCGCCGGATCCGCCAGCGCTTCGCAACTTCTCGTCCAGCGCCGCCAGCAGGCGTGGCAGATTGGCGGCGACGGCGCGCTGATCCGCGGCCGTCAAGGCGTCGGCGTCGGCGTCGGCGCCGGCGGCGTCGATACCGCAGCTCTCGCGCAGGCAGCGTGCAAGCAGGGGGTGCATGGTGCCTGGTTCAGTAAGCCGGTTCGGCCACATCGGGATGGCTGGCGTGGATGGCGACGACCTCGTCCCAGCAGGCCAGAAAGGCGCCGGCGCACTCGGGGCAGAAGTGGCTGCCGCTGTGCTCCTCGATAAATGCGCGCGCCTGTTCCATCGGCCAGGCGCGCTTGTAGGGGCGCACCGAGGTGAGGGCGTCGAACACGTCGGCCACGGCGACGATGCGGGCCGCCAGTGGAATGGCGGCGCCGGCCAGGCCGCCTGGATAGCCGCTGCCATCGAATTTCTCGTGGTGGGCGCGGGCGATATCCTCGGCCAGTTGCAGCAGGGGCGAAGCGCTGCCGGCCAGGATCTGGCCGCCATGCTCGGCGTGGCGGCGCATCACCACCATCTCGTCGTCCGTCAGCCGGCCCGGTTTGAGCAGGATGTGGTCGGGCGTGGCGAGCTTGCCCACGTCGTGCAGGGGCGCCGCTTCCAGCAGGCGCTGCTGGTAGGCCAGCGGCAGGCCGAGGGCGCGCGCAATCAGTTCCGAATAGCGCGCCATGCGCTGGATGTGGGCGCCCGTTTCGGGATCGCGAAACTCGGCGGCGCGGGCCAGGCGGGTCACCAGTTCACGTTCGCGCCCGGCCAGGTCTTCCAGCGCCGCCGCCACTTCGCCGGCCAGCAGGCGGGCGCGATCGGCGAGCAAAACGCGCGCCTGGCTGAGCGCGAGCAGGTTGCGCACGCGCAGGCGAAATTCGACGGCATCGACCGGCTTGGCCAGAAAATCGGTGGCGCCTGCCGCCAGCGCTTCCTGGCGCACGGCGCGGTCGTTCTCGGTGGTGATGACGATGATCGGGATGTCGGCCATGCCGGGCAGGCGGCGGAACAGGGTGATGAATTCGCTGCCCGACAGATGGGGCATGCGGTAATCGACCAGCACCAGGGCCGGCACGTTCACGGCGCACCAGTGCAAAGCTTCGACGGGATCGGCGATGCAGGCGGTGGGCAGTTCGCTGGCGCTGCCGGCCAGGGCCGCCAGCAGCATCAGGTTGGTGGCATTGTCGTCGATGATGAGGATGGACATGGGGCTGTCGGCGTTGGCGGCGCGGGCGTTCATTCGGGCGCGTGCTGCAAGGCCGCGTTCATCTCCGCCAGCACGGCGTCGATCAGGGCCAGGCAGTAATTGCTGGCGGGGGCCGGGGCGGGACCGGCGTGCAGCGCCTGCTCCAGCGCCGCCAGCGCCGCCGACAGCTCGGTGGCGCCGAAAATGACGACATTGCCGCGCAACTGGTGCGCCAGCCGGCGCGCGCTGTCGCGATCATCGGCGGCCAGCGCGGCCTGCAGGGCGTCGCGCGCGGGCGGCGTCGACCGCAGGAACATGCCGACCAGGTGCTCGAAGGTGGCGCGCTCGCCGCCGACGGCATCAATCAGGGAGCGCGGGTCAATATGCTGGAATTGGAAAGCCATGTGCGCTCGTTGTATGTAGGTTAGCTGTTATTGATGGTTCAATGGGTTCGGGTCAGCGCGCCTGCGCGTCGGTGGCCGTATCTTCAGCGGCGGGAGGCGGCGCCTCCTCGTTCCGCCCGGTGAGACGGCGGATCAGTGCGATCGTCAGGGGAATATCGAAAGGCTTGGTGATGAAGTGGCTCATGCCGGCGGCGCTGGCGGCGTCGTGGTGCGACTGGAAGGCGCCGGCGGTGAGGGCGACGATGGGCAGGCGGTCGAAGCGGGGGTTGGCGCGCAGGCGCCGGGTCGCTTCGATGCCGTCCATGACGGGCATCTGCACGTCCATCAGGACCAGGTCGACCTCGTCGCCATATTCGTCCAGCCAGGCCAGGGCGGCGCTGCCATCGTCGGCCAGCGCCACCGTGGCGCCCTGGTCGGACAGGATGCGGCTCGCCACTTCGCGGTTGATGTCGCTGTCGTCCACCACCAGCAGCCGGATCCCCGCCAGCTGGGCGGGGCCGCCGCTGCGGCCCGCGCCGACCTGCATGCTGGCGCGCTTGCGGCGTGCTTCGATGACGGCGTTGTAGAGGGTCGAGGCAGTCAGGGGCTTGGTCAGCACGGCGTCGATGGCGCCCTGCGCAGCAGCAGCGCCGGCGCTGCATCCCGGGTTCTCGGGCAGACGGTCTTCATGCAGCGTGGCGACCGTGTAAGTGCTGGTCATGACCACCACCGGACAGGCCTGTTCGCCGACGATGGCGCGTACCGCGCGCGCCATGGCCAGGGTGGCGGCGCCGTCGGCCTGGCAATCGAGCAGCAATACGCCTGGCAGGGTGGCACTGGCCAGCCGGCGGCGCAGGACGGTCAGAACGTCTTCGCCGGATGCGTCTTGGCCATCGGCGCCGCTGTTTGCACAGGCGCTGTCCCCTACGTCGATGGCAATGCTGGCCGTGCTGACGTGCCAGTCGAGCGATTGCGCCACCTGGGCGGCGTTCTCCAGCGCCGTTGCGCTGTCGGCCGCCACCAGCACGTCAAGGTGAAGCATCTCGGGCGAGGAATAGGCCATCGTGGACGCCACCGCCGGCATGCACTGGACAGGAATGCTGAACCAGAACACGCTGCCCACGCCCACCGTGCTGCGCACGCCGATCTGGCCGCCCATCAGCGAGACCAGCTTCTTGCAGATCGTCAGGCCCAGGCCCGAGCCGCCGAAGCGGCGCGTGGTGGAGCTGTCGGCCTGGGTGAAGGGGGCGAAAATGGCCTGCTGCTTGGCCGGTTCGATGCCGATGCCGGTGTCGCGCACTTCGAACATCAATTCGAGCCGGTCGCCTTTGCGGGCCCCTGGCAGCACCGCCAGTTCGACCTTGCCGCTGGCGGTGAACTTGATGGCGTTGCTGGTCAGGTTGACCAGCAGTTGTTCGAGCCGCAGCGCGTCGCCCATGATGCTGGCGACCTCGCGGGGCAGGGGCTGCACCAGCAGGGTGATGTCCTTGTCGCCCACCGCGACGCCCATGGTGGCGGCGACGTTGTCAATCACGTCCTGCAAGGCGAACCAGGAGCGGTCGATGGTCATCGCGCCCGCTTCGATTTTTGATACATCCAGGACGTCGTTGATGATGCCCAGCAGCGAGCGTCCCGAGGCGCGGATCTTGAGCAGCATGGCATGGGCGTCGGCGCCCAGTTGCGACTGTTCGAGCAGGTAGGCCAGGCCCAGGATGGCGTTGAGGGGCGTGCGGATCTCGTGGCTCATATTGGCCAGGAACTCCGCCTTGCTGCGGCTGGCCGCTTCGGCCGCGTCGCGCGCCTCCAGCAGGAAGCCTTCGGCGCGTTTTTGCGCCGAGATGTCCTGGGTGAAGATGAGGGTGGCGGGGCCGTCGCCCATGTTCACCCGCGCGGTCGATTTGAGCACGGGGATGCGGGTCTGGCCGCTGCCCAGGCCAATCGCCTCGAACTGCTGTTCAGCGGGCGAGTCGGCCGCGATCAGCGCTTCCTGATCGCGTAGTTTCGCCAGCGATTCGGGCGAGAGCATGGTACGCCACGGCAGGCCGGCCATGCTTTCGCCGGCCGGGTAGCCATGCAGCAGGTTGTAGCGGCGGTTGGTATAAATGAAGCGCCCGCCGCGCAGCATGGCCACCGCCACCGGGGCTTCTTCGATCAGGGTGCGAAACCGCGTTTCGCTGTCGCGCAGCGCGGCCGACTGGTGGCGCTCGCGCTGGCGGTCGGCGTCCTGCTGCCCCTGGCGCTGGCGCCGTTGCTGGGCCCAGAACAGGGAACCGGCCGCGGCCAGCGCGGCCAGCGCGAACAGGGTGGTGAACAGGGCCGCCTGGCGGTCCAGCGGGGCCAGTACGGCGTGGGGGTCGCGCGTGATCACCAGGGTCAGGGCCTGGTCCATGCCGACGTTGTCGGGCCGAATCGAGCGGCGCACCAGCAGGGGCCGGGCGGCGCTGGCCAGCAGCAGGGGCCGCGCCGCGGGCGCGGCGGCGCCGACCGCGCTGCCGCCCACGCCGCCCAGTTCAATAAAGGGCTTGCCTTCGGCGCAGGCCACGGTGGCCTGGACGTCGGGCGCGTACAGCACGGCGCGCAAAAGGCCCGCAAAATAGCGGGGCGCCAGCACGGCCGAGACGACGCCCTGGAAACTGCCGTCGCGGCCGGGAATCATGCGCGAAGCGCTCACGACGATGTCGTCGCGGATCGAGCGGAACGGCGGCGACATATACAGGGTGGCAGGATCGCCCTGGCGCCGGGGCGTGGTGAAATACTCGCGCTGGGCGAAATTGCGTCCGATCAGGTCCGACGGCACGGCCGCGGCGACGCTGCCGTCGACGCCGAGCACGGTCAGGCCCCGCACGCTCGGCATGGCTTCGGACAGCGCGGTGAGGCGCTTGTTGATGGCCTCGATGTCGGGGTGATCGGGATCGGGCAGGCGATCGCGGATGACGCCTGCCAGCGCCTGGTTGACCGCGACCAGGTTGAGGGAAATATCGTTGACCACGATGTTGGCAAATACCTCGATGCGCTCCTGCTCGGCGCCCAGCAGGCGCTGCGCCTCGGATATGTGCCACCACCAACCGCCGCCGCCGATGGCGCACACGAGCAGGCCGAGCACCGACCATTCGGTGAGCTGGCGTTGCCATGCGGGCGCTGCGACTGGCGGAGACGTGGAATCGGACATAGGCGGCGACAGTAGACCCTGACGTAGTGATTGTCGATTAGCCTGCCGCGACCTGAGTGGTCACTCTCGCGGCAAGGCAGTGTTTCTTGTGAGAAGCTTTTCGCATGGTTGCGCCTCAACAACACGGCCTTCTTTTGTTCAATTTCTAACTCGATAGCGCCCCTGCAAGCAGCTGACCAGGAGATTGCGCGAGGCGGGAGCTAGCATGGTGTAACAATGTCAAATTCATTCTGCCATGCATGGCAAATAAAGCAAGTAGTAAATATGTCAATTCGCTATTTGTGTTGAGCGTCTGTCCGGATTGCCACAATAGTATGCTGTTACTGTAACAATGTCGCTTTCGCCGGCTTGATGCGAAATAGCGCATCGCGGTCCGTCTGAAGAATATTGTTGGTCTGACATGAATGTGTCATGGAAGGCTTGCGTTTGGTCTTCGCGCGCAATCAAAGATGTCCATGGCGGCGGGGCACTGTGGGCAGGGTTGGCAAGACTATGGCCACCAATGCGCGCCGCGCGCCAATACGGTCGGCTGATCGATTATGATGGCTTGTCAACGAATTTCGGAGAAGCAATGACTGACCTTGCACCGGCTGATCCCGCGCGCCGCCTGATACTTTTGGTCGATGACGACATCCATTTGCTCGCCTTGTTGAGCAAGATGCTGCAGATGGCCAATTACGACGTGCGTATTGCCACCTCGGCGCCAATGGCGCTCAGTCTGCTTGCCGATGGCGGCCGCGAGCCCGACCTGGCCATTCTCGACATCCACATGCCGGGGATGTCCGGCCTCGAACTGGCCCGCCACGTACGCGCCAATTCCCCGATTCCCTTCCTGTTCCTGTCGGCCAGCGACGCCGAGGACTCGGTGCGCAGCGCCACCGAGCAGGGCGCGGTGGGCTACCTCGTCAAACCCATCGAACTGAACCAGCTACTGCCCACCGTCATCGCCGGCCTGGCGCGGGGCGATGAAATCCGCGGCCTGCGCGACAACGAAGAGCGCCTGGGCCAGGCCCTGCAGAACGGGCGCGAAACGGGCATGGCCGTGGGCGTACTGATGGAACGCTACCGGCTTGACCGCGAGACCGCCTTCCGCACCCTGCGCGACCAGGCCCGCTCGTCCCAGCGCAAGCTCAACGACGTGGCGCGCGAACTGCTGGACGCCGCTGAGCTCATCAACAATTTCAGCCGGCCTCCCCGTAAGTAGCAGCGCCTGCGCCATCAACGGCCGCCGCTGCTGCTGCTGCCCGCGGCTGCGCCCTGCATGCTTTTTGCTGCATCGAGGTGCGAGGACACCACCGGGGTCAGGGTCGATACGAGGGCTTGCAGGTCGGGGTCCTTGGCCTTGGTCGAGCCTTTTTTCAGCATGTCGAGCACCTTGGTGTGGTCGTTCAGCCCGGCCTGCTTCATATAGGCCTTGTCAAAGGCATCGCCAGACAATTTGCTCATGGCCGCGGCGGCCGCCTTGTGCCTGGTATCGGGCTCTGTGGGCAGGGTGACGGTTTTGCTGCGCGCCAGGGTGGTGATGTTGTCGAGCGCCTTGGTGTGGTCGTCGATCATGGTCTGGGCGAATTTGCGGACGGTGTCGTTTTTCGACCGGTCCAGCGCGATCCGGGCGGCGGCGATTTCGTCAAGCTGGGCCTGGGCCATGTCCTTGAGCATGCTCTGGTCGGCTCGGTTGAGGGTGGCGGGGCTGGCGCCGGCCTGGGTGGACGGCGCGGCCGTGCCCGACTGCGTGGCGGCGCCGCTGGTGGCGCCGGTGGCGCCCATGCCGGCGCGTCCCGTGGCGCCGGCGGTGCCGCCAGGGCCCGCACC
>JBJMVV010000137.1:0-25158 GCA_045810505.1 Massilia sp. | reverse complement strand
CCGAATTCTTGCATCGCGAACACAAAACATGGCTGACATTTCGACCAAACCCTACATGCTGCGCGCCATCTACGAATGGTGCACCGACAGCGGCTTCACGCCTTACCTGGCCGTGAAGGTCGACGCCGCAACGACCGTGCCGATGGAATACGTCAAAAAAGGCGAAATCGTCCTCAACATCAGCTTCGGCGCCACCTCCGGCCTGAAAATGGACAACGACGCTGTCCACTTCCACGCCCGCTTCGGCGGCGTCTCGCGTGAAATCTACGTCCCCGTGCAAAACGTGCTGGCCATCTACGCCAACGAAAACGGCCAGGGCATGGCTTTCGAAGTAACCGCCACCGCCGCCGAATCAGCCCCCGCGGCCAGCAGCGACACCCCCGCCCCATCGCTCGCCGCCGTCCCCAGCGCAGCCATAACCGAGGCCCCGCCAGCGGCCGACGACGACACCGAGCCCCCCAAAAAAGGCGGCCGCCCCACGCTCACCGTCATCAAATAACGGTATAATTTCGCCCACGCCGACTTAGCTCATTTGGTAGAGCAGTTGATTTGTAATCATCAGGTGGCCAGTTCGAAACCGGCAGTCGGCACCAAAAAATTGAAAAGCCCAGCCATCGCGGTTGGGCTTTTTCATTTGGTCGCTGGTTGATTCTGACCCCATGCCAACGGTAGCAGCAAGCGACTTCAGTTATTTGCGCTATTCAACGGCTTAATACCCTAACTTCACCGAACACCATTTCCACGCCAGATAGCGTTCTACCCCTGCCGAATAGTGGACGGCGCTGGAAAATTAAATGGCGAGAGCCGAATGCAGTTTTAAAAAGATGCTGCCGGCCATTCCACACCACCTTCCGATGGGTTATCGCATCGGCTGACAGGGCGTGCGTTCTTATTCTTCCCGCGGTGCCGCCGGCAGCTTTTCAAACCAGGCGATATATGGCGTGTTTTTCACCAGGTGGCGATTGAAATCCGGCGCCCCATCCGTCCACCAGACGGGGCCGCGTTCCCCGAGGGCGCGTTTGCTGTGGTCGATGGCGGCGCGGGCGAGGTGTTCGGCGGCCTGGTCGCCGGCTTTGCGGGCGGCGGCGACGGCGCGGCGGGCGTGCATGAGCTCATTGACGTGGTGCTGGCGCTGGTCGGGCGGTAGCGCCGGGTTGCTCGTGCGCCAGAGGCGGCCGGCGACGACGAAGTAGCGGCCGTCGGGGGTGGTGGGGTGGGCCGCTGGGGGCTTTTTCATGCGGTCGGGGCGATTGCTGTGCGGGATGGGAGATGCCATCTTACATTTTCGATAGAATGCCCGGCTGTGTTAACGAATCGTGTGGCTGAATATGAAATTTTTAAAAGTTCCCTATGCGGAAAAAGACGAGGCGAAGGCGCTGGGCGCGCGTTGGAACAAGGACCGCAAGATGTGGTACGTGCCGGACGGGCAAGATGCGGCGCCGTTTGCGCGCTGGATCAGCGGTGATGAAGGCGGACCTGGGGCGGCGTCGGGCGCAGGGCGGGTCGATGGCTATGCGGGCACGCCGGTGAAGGGGCAGCATTATCTTGAGTTGGCGCACGACTGCAACCCGTTTGTCGTGTGCGAGCAATGCCGGGCGCAGCTGGAGCAAAGCGGCTGGATGGCGGCGCGGGCGGGGAGCGGCGCCATGCTGGCGGCATTGAGCGGCAGAAAGCCGGCGTAATGACGCGGTGGGGTAAGCGTGTGGCCCCGCCGCCCCAATGGTATGATCGCGCCGTGCACACCTTGAACAATCAGCGCCGCGACTCATCGCCCGCGCCATCTTCCCGTTCAGCTTCGCTCCTGGCGTGGCGGCGCTGTGTCGCCTTGTTCACCTTGCTGGTGTTCGTGCTGCTGGTGGCCGCATCAAGCAGCCACGTGCACGACAGCACGGTGGCCGCGCATGATTGCGCACTGTGCAGCGCGGTGGTCGATGCGGTCGGTGATGCGCCGGCGCCGCCCGCGCTGGTGCTGCACCTGCCAGCCACCAGTTATTTTCTCAGCATCCGCGAACCGGTCACGGTCGCGTATCTCTCCCCTACTCTGCTGCCGCCCGGCTGCGGTCCGCCTGTGCTCTCTGCGTAGTCCAGTTCAAGGTGTTTATCGGGTTCCGGCGCTTTGCGTCGGCATTCACTGTTAACTATTCAGAGGTTTTGTATGCACCAGCCACCAAAAATGGCCAAGCTTGCGCTTGTCCTGTCGTCCCTGTTCGCCCTGCCCGCCCTTGCCGCCGATCCTGTGGCCTCTCCCGTCCCCACTCCCGACCAGGCCGCGCCGCCGGCGCCGGAGATGCAAAAGGTGGAAGTGACGGCCGCCCACCTGAAAAGCGCGCGCATTGATCTGTCGCCGAAAGTGGGCACGACCGTGTATGCCATCGATTCGCACATGGTCGATATGCTGGGCCAGGGCGCCGATACGCCCTTCAATGAAGTATTGATGCGTCTGCCAGGGGTGGCCGCCGATTCGAAGGCGTCGGGCGGCCTGCATGTGCGCGATGACCACGGCAATGTGCAATACCGCATCAATGGCGTGCAACTGCCGGAAAGCATCACGGGCTTCGGCCAGTCGATCGATACCCGCCTGGTGTCCGAGATCGACTTCATGACGGGCGCTTTGCCGGCCCAGTTTGGTTTGCGCACGGCGGGCATTGTCGATATTCAGACCAAGGAGGGCGCCAAGTCGGGCGGCCGGGTTGGCATTCTGGTGGGCAGCCACGATTACGTCGAGCCCAGTGCGGAAGTGTTCGGCAGCAAGGGAGCGTTCAACTATTATCTGTCGGGCAGTTATCTGGCCAACAGCATCGGCATTGAAAATCCCCAGCCCAGCGCATCGCCGCTGCATGACAAGACGCGCCAGAGCAAGTCCTTCGGCAATTTTTCCTATTTTTTGAACGACGACACGCGGGTCGGCTTGATGTTCGGCACCTATAACGGGCGCTTTCAAATCCCCAACAATCCCGGTCAGTCGCCGGCTTTCAGTCTGGCCGGGGTGAGCGATGCGGCCAATGGCAGCAGCAGCCTGGCTTCCGCGGATCTCGATCAGCGCCAGCGGGAAGTGAACCGCTTTGTGGTGGGTTCGCTGCAGAAAACCATCGGCGATGTCGGCTTTCAATTTTCGGCTTTTCACCAATATTCGGAACTCCATTACACGCCGGACCGCCAGGGCGATCTGATCTACACGGGCGTTGCGTCCGACGCGCTGCGTTCCAACACCTCGAACGGCGCGCAGCTTGACGCCAGCTATAAACTCAACCCTGCGCATACGGTGCGGGCGGGCCTGGCCTACACGCGGCAGACCACCGAGAGTAATAATGCGGTGGCGGTGTTTCCCACCGATGCCGCTGGCGCGCAGGCATCGGCGACACCCTTCACCATTTTTGACAACAACCGCAAGAGCGGACACCAGTCCAGCCTGTACCTGCAGGACGAGTGGCATGTGCTGGCGCCTCTCACCGTGAACTTCGGCGTGCGTTACGACAAGGTGGCGTCGTACATTGACGAGCAGCAGTGGAGTCCACGCATCAACGTGGCGTACAAGCTCAGCGAGAAAACCGCCCTGCACGCCGGCTATTCGCGCTATTTCACGCCGCCGCCGCAGGAACTGGCCGCACAGTCGAGCATTGACCGCTACGCCAACACCAGCAATGCGCCCGAAATCGGTGTGTCGGACAACGTGAAGGCCGAGCGCACCCGGTACTATGATGTCGGACTCAGCCATCAATTGAGCAGCAAGCTGACCCTCACTGCCGATGCGTATTACAAGAAAATCAGCAATATGCTCGACGAGGGCCAGTTCGGCCAGGCGCTGATCTTGTCGCCCTTTAATTACGCGCACGGCTATGCCAAGGGCCTGGAACTGTCCGGTATTTATTCAGAAAAAAACTGGGGCGCCTACCTGAATGTGACGACCCAGAAAGCCCAGGCGACGGATATCAACTCCGGACAGGCTTTGTTCGGCGTGGATGAAGTGGCTTATATTGCGCAGCACTATGTGTACGTCGATCATGACCAAAAGCTGACCTTGTCGGGCGGCGGCCATTACCACTTTGGCGACAACCAGCTGAGCGCCGATTTTCTCTACGGCAGCGGCCTGCGGCGTACGCCGGACGGCGGTGCCCCCAACTCGGCCAGTTTGCCGAAGTATGTGACGGTCAACACGGCCTTGACGCATACCTGGGACAAGACGGCGGTTGGCAAGGTCGAGGGACGCCTGGCCGTGATCAACCTGTTCGATAAGTCCTACCTGCTCAGGGATGGCTCGGGTGTCGGCGTCGGCGCGCCGCAATTTGGCGCACGGCGCAGCCTCTATGCGGGCCTCTCAGCAAGTTTTTAAACGTTACGAGATGGAAAACGCGTGGGGTTCGCCCTACGCGCGCAGTAGGAGTGTTCTTACCGGATATCGGGTTTCTATCCTTACCGCTAGTAATTGCTGCTGCCTATACTGGACTCATCCCATCTCACATGGAAAGTCAACAATGAAACCGTCCAATACGCATAGCGATCCCGAACTCGCCCAGATTGCCAACGCACTCGGCGTGACTGAAGTATCGGTCTTCTTAACCGGTGTAGAAGATGGTTTTGACCAGGGGCCGGAGCCGGCCGTGGTCATGCTCTATGACGAGCCGACCCTGCAGTGGGAATATGACACCGGCTGCCACGTGGGTGCCTGCCTGGCGGCGCGTCGCCGCGATGGCAGCTATAACCACTAAGCCAAAATGGCTTTGCCCGTGTAGTGATGCGACTGTAACGATCTGTTAGAAAACTCGCATCTTTGAAAAAGCAGACCACAATGAAAGGGTCTGCTTTTTAGACTGTGAGAACTGCCATGGACGCTTGTACGCTCCCCTTCCTGTCGCGGCGGCTTGCGCTCTCCGCTGGCTTCGTAGTGCTTTCCGCCTTGAGTGGCTGCGCGGTCTACCAGCCCGCGCCGGTGGCCTATTCCGGTGGCGCCGTGGGTTATCCCTACGCGCCTGCCGTGGTCGGGGCGCCCCTCGTGTATGAGGCGCCCTATTATGTCGGGCCGCCCGTGGGCGTGGATCTGTGGCTGGGCAGCGGCTATTACGGCGGCTGGGGCGGCTGGGGCGGCTATCGCGGACGGGCTTACTACGGTGGTTATCACGGCGGTTACCACAGTGGCTATCACGGCGGCTATCGCGGTGGATTCCACGGCGGTGGCCGCGGCGGTGGTGGCGGTGGTGGCCGTGGCAGTGGGCGCCACTAGGATGCCGCCACAGCGCCTGGCGCTGCCGTTCCGGCACGCTGGCCGCGCCGAATTTACCTGTTTATGACGCCCTGTACCGGCATTTGCGCAGTCTGTCGCAATGTGGCCTTGTTGCGGATGGGCCTTGGATATAGTTCACTCAAGCCAACGAACTATTCATCCCAAGGACACCATCATGAACATCGCCAAAAACATGGAAATCATTTTCATCGCCGCCCTCGCCCTGGTGTCGGCCAGCACCCTGGCGAACGCCGCCGTGCCCAGCCATCGCGCCGCGCCTGCCGCTGCCGTGACGCTGACGGTCAGCCCACCGGCGACGACCATGGCCGTCGTGACCATCACCGCCAAACGCCTCAGCGCTGCGCAAAAAGCTGCGCTGGGCAACTAATCGGCGCACCTCGGAGAACATGATGTTCAAACTGATCGGTGCAGCCCTTCTCGCAGTGGCGCTGGGTACCACAACGGGCAACGCGTTTGCGCAGCAGCAGAGCAGCGAGGCCCGCAATGTTGATGCGCGCATCACGAAGATCAAACTGGGCGGCGTGATCGACCTGCGGCTCAAGCAAGGCGCAGTGGCCTCGCTGGTCATCAGCGGCGACGCGCGCTATGTGCCGAAAGTACTGACGACGCAGCAGGGCGACACCCTGCAGATCGATATCGAACGCGACAAGCATATTCACTTCGGCAAGGACAACAAGGACCAGTTGCGCGCCGAATTGACCCTGCCAAATCTGCATGAACTGGTCTCGCAAGGAGTGGGCGCGACCGACATCACGGGCTTTACGGGCGATCAAGTGCGCCTGGCGCTCGATGGCGCAGGCACCGTGAATCTGACGAGCCGCTATCGCAACATCGATGCCCGCCTGGGCGGGGTGGGCAGCATGACGATCAATGCTGCCGACGCCGACAAGGTAGAGCTGAGCCTGCGCGGCGCGGGGCGCATCGAAGTCAACGGCGCCACCAAACAACTCACCGCCCGCCTGGGCGGCGTGGGGAGCCTGGAAGCACGCGAACTGCGGGCGGACAATGTCGAGGTCAAGCTGACGGGCCTGGGCAGCGCAACCGTGTTTGCCAGATCCAACGCCAACCTGATGCTGAGCGGATTGGGATCGGCCACGGTGTACGGAAAACCGGCCAATCGCAGGTCCACCTCGACGGGGCTGGGCAGCGTCACCTGGGACTGATAAGCGCGCAGCGCGGCACGACGTAGTTCAGTTCACATCTTGCCGCCGTCCATGCCTGCCTCAAGCCGCCCGCGAGCACTGCTCCGGGCGGCTTTGTTTTGGCTGACGCTTACTTGATGACCATGTCGTCCTTGACGCCGCGCACACCGTTGGTAGCGCGCGCCAGTTCAATGGCGCGGCGGCGGGCTTCCGGCGTGGAGACAAAACCGCTCAACTGGACCGTGCCTTTGAAGGTTTCGACCTTGACTTCGGTGGCCTTGACGGTGGGATCGGCGGCCAGTGCGGCTTTGACCTTGGTGGTGATGAGGGAGTCGTCGATGTATTCGCCCGTGCCTTCGCGCTGGGCCGTGGGGGCGCAGGCGACAACGGCGAGCAGGGACACGCTGGCGAAGGCGGTTTTGAGGAGCCGCGAGAAGGCGTGAGGCGAGGCAGGGGAAGAACCGTGAGGGGTAGGCATGGCAGGACTCCGATAGCTGAAGGTGTCCTGCCATTTTCCGGCGCTACTCAACCGCGCGTTTGAGACATCACAAACGAATCGCGGTCCTATCCGGCCCGGGCCGCACGGGCCAGCGCTGCACGAATGATGCGCCTGGCTTCGCTTTTGCTGCGCGCCAGGTCGCGTCCCAGCACCAGCCGCATGTCGATATTGCCCCCTGGCGCGGCCTGCACGGCTTCGCCGCCGAAGCGCTCGGCAAGTTTCTCGGCCGCATAAGCAAATCCCGGCTGGTATTCGACCCGCGTGCGCTCGACCTTGAAACCTTTTTGGTTCGACAGGCGCACCACGCGGGTGCTGTCGTCGGCAATGGCGCCGGACAGTGAGCGGGCCATGCCGGTGATGCCGTTGCCGTTGCGGATTTCAACGCGGGCGGGCGGCTCGATGACCTCTTCGTCCGGCTTGTTGGCAACGGGCGGCGGCGGCCGGTGGACGGTCAGATCGGATGCAGGGACTTCTTCCTCAAGCGCTTCGGTCTTTGCCGCGACGACCTCGGTGGCAACGGGAACGGGGGCGTCCGGGCGGACAGGCGCCGGCTTGGCGGGCTTGGCCGGCCTGGCGGCGGTGCTGGCCGCTGTCGACCGGTGCAACTCGAACATGGCGCTGCCGGTCTGGCGGATTTCGGTACGGGGCCAGTCGTCGACCGTGGCGTGGCTGGCGCTGGCAGGCGCCGGCTCCTCGGCGACCGTGGCAACTGCGGTGACGGGGGCGGCCTTGGCGGCGGTCAGCAGGGCGGCATCGATATCGGTCGCGGCAGCCGGCGGGGTCGTCCCCATCAAGGCGTAGTCGCCGCGCAGGTCGTGCTGTTCCAGTGATTCGGCTTGCCGCAGCATGCGGCTGGCGCGCTCATCCTGGCCGACCTTGCCGAGGGCGTCGCCCAGATGGCGCCAGGCGCGGTGGCTGAGCGGATCGAGCACGCAGGCGCGCTCCAGTTCGCTAATAGCCAGCTGAAAATCGCCATTGAGGTGGTAAGCGTAGCCGAGATTGCTGTGAATAAAGGCGGTGGCGGGGCTGTCGCGCACGTCGAGCGCCAGTTCGCGCCACATGCCGATTGCTTTCGGCAAATTGCCCTGCTCCGCATACAAGGTGGCCAGGCCATTGGTGGCGTTGATGTGGTGGGGATCGGCGCGCAGTGCCGTCTGATAACTGTCGATGGCGGCCGGCAGGCGCGAGGCCATGTGCTGCTGGCGCGCCAGCACATACGCTTCGTCGGCGCTCACGCCGGGCCGCACGGGCGCCGCCTGCCGGGCAAAGTGGCCCATGTCGGCGCAGGCGACCAGCAGGGCGCTGGCGCAGGCTGCAGAGAGGGTCTTGACGGTGGGACGCATGGGCTTTTCTCCTGGATGCAGCCGGCGCGCGGATGGGGCCGGCGCCGGCGCGGAACGAACGGGATCGAAACAAACAAGGTCATTGGGTGCCGGCCATGGCCGGCATCAGGGTGCGCGCGAGCTGGATCATTGCCGGCCCGATCAGCACCATCAGCACGGTGGGGAAGATGCAGAAGATGAGCGGGAACATCAGCTTCAAGGCAATCTTGGCGGCGGCTTCCTCGGCCACCAGACGGCGCTTGATCCGCAAATTGTCGGAATGCACGCGCAGGGCGGCGCCCATGCTGGTGCCGAAGCGCTCGGACTGGATCAGCATGGCGACCAGGGTATCGACGTCTTCCACGCCGGTGCGCATGGCGAAGTTGCGCAGCGCTTTCTCCTTGGTGAAACCGGCCCGCATTTCCATCAGCACCAGTTGGAGTTCCTGCGCCAGCACCAGGCTTTTGATGTGGATTTCGGCGGCGACCTTGATCAGGGCGCGCTCCAGGCTCAGGCCGGCTTCGACGCAGACGGTGAGCAGGTCGAGCGCGTCGGGGATGGTTTCGAAAATTTCCCGCTGGCGCCGCCGCACCAGGCGCGCCAGCACCATATTGGGCAGGTAGTAGCCGATCGTGGCGCAAGCAAACAGCACCAGCAGCAGGTTCTGGCCGGAGGGCAGTTTATCGATCATGGCCAGGATCAGCGCGACAAAGCCAGGCAAGCCCAGCGCCAGCAGGGTCTTGGAAGCAAAATACAGGGTCGGCGCGGCGGGGGTGCGCCAGCCGGCGTTCATGAAGCGGGTGCGCAGGGCCGATTTTTCCCAGCCCTCCTCCGGCAGCGAGAGATGGGTAAAAGGCTGGGCGACCTGGGCGACCCGTTCGACCCAGCCGCCCGTTTCAAGCTGGGTGGGCGCGGCGCGGGCGCTCGTAAAATGGTCGAGGCGCTCGCGCAGGGTGCGCGGCGAAAACACCATCACGCCGGTGACGACGACACCGGCGACGATGGCAAAGACAATCAGCAGGAAGAGCAGGTGCGAGGTGGTCATGGCGGCTTCCTAGATGTGAATGTGAATGAGCTTGCGCAACCACAGCACGCCCAGCACCAGCATGCCGGCGCCGTACCACAGGATGCGCACGCCGGTGGGGTCGTTCCACAGCAGGCCGATGTAGCCGGGACTGGTCAGCCCCATCACCAGCAGCAGGCCAAACGGCAGCAGCCCCAGCACCCAGGCGGACATGCGCCCTTCGGCCGACAGGACGCGCACCTGGCCGACCAGTTTCAAACGCTCGCGGATGATGTGGCTGATGCTGCCGAGAATTTCTGCCAGGTTGCCGCCCGCCTCGCGCTGGATCAGCACGGCGATGACGAGGTAGCGCAGGTCGGTCAGCGGGATGCGCGCGGCCAGGTTGGTGAGCGCTTCGTGCATGGGCACGCCGTAATTGATCTCCTCGTGGGCCAGGCGGAATTCTCCGCTAAGTGGTTCGGGAAATTCGGTGCCCACCATCTGCAGCGCATTGTTGAATGAATGGCCGGCGCGCATGGCGCGGGCGAGGAAATCGGCCGCTTCCGGCAGTTGCAGTTCGATTTTGAGCAGGCGCAGGCGGCGCGCCCGGCGCAGCAAGAAGTGGGGAATGGCCATGAATAACACGGCGATCAGCCCGCGCAGGACCAGCGGCGCACTGGGCCACACTTGCGCCATCAGCATGCCGGCCGCCAGCAGTCCCAGGGTCCAGGCGCAATACTGGGCCACCGACCATTTCACGCCCGACTGCTGCAGCAGATTGTCGACCGCGCGGGCCGGCGCGAGCTGGTGCAGCAGCCGATCAAGGAAGTCGCTCTGGCTGTAGCGGCGCTGCTTGAGAATCGAGATCCGTTCGCCCGCGGCGCGGGGGCTGTCGGACATGATGCGCAGGCGCCGGGCGATGCGGCGGGCGCCGCCGCCGTGGGTGTCCATCCACCACAAATAGGCGCCTTCGACGAGCAGGATCGCCGCCGCGAAAATCAGCACCGCGAAGACGTAATGGGCGCTATCCATGTGAGCTCCTTGTCTTGGTTCTTGCTCTGGTCGGGACTATTCAAACACCCGGTCGGGGTCGTACACCGTGTCCGGCACGGTGGCGCCAAACAGGCGCAACCGGTCGGCGAAGCGGGGCCGCACGCCGCTGGCGCGGAACTGGCCCAGCACGCGGCCATCGGGCGCCACGCCGGTCTGCTCGAAACGGAAGATTTCCTGCATGGCGATGATTTCGCCTTCCATGCCGGTAATTTCCTGCAGGCTGACGAGCTTGCGCGCGCCGTCTGTCAGCCGGGTCACCTGCACCACCACGGTAATGGCCGAGCAGATCTGCTGACGGGTGGCGCGGGCGGTCAAGTTGGCGCCGGCCATGCCGACCATGTTTTCCAGTCGGGCCAAGGCGTCGCGCGGGGTATTCGAGTGGATCGTGGCCAGCGAGCCCTCGTGGCCCGTGTTCATCGCTTGCAGCATGTCCATCGCTTCCGGCCCGCGCACCTCGCCCAGGATGATGCGGTCGGGGCGCATGCGCAGGGCATTGCGCACCAGGGCGCGCTGGGTCACTTCGCCCTTGCCTTCAATGTTGGCGGGCCGCGTTTCCAGCCGCACCACGTGGGGCTGGCGCAACTGCAACTCGGCCGCGTCTTCAATGGTGACGATGCGTTCGTTGGACGGAATGAAACCGGAGAGCAGGTTGAGCAAGGTGGTCTTGCCGCTGCCGGTGCCGCCGGAGATCAGGATGTTGACTTTCGCCATCGCCAGCGCCTGCAGCACCTGCACCATCGGCGGCGTGACGCTCTTGTAATCGAGCAGGTTCTGCACCGTGAGCGGGTGCACGGAAAAACGGCGGATCGACAGGATCGGACCATCCACCGCCAGCGGCGGGATGATGGCGTTGACGCGCGAGCCGTCGGGCAGGCGGGCGTCGACCATGGGACTCGATTCGTCGACGCGCCGGCCCACGCGCGAGACGATCTTTTCGATGATCTTCATCAAATGGGCGTTGTCGTGGAAGGTGACCTCGGTCAGTTCGAGCCGGCCGCGCCGTTCCACATACACTTTCGAAAACGTGTTGACGAGAATGTCGGACACGCCGGGATCGGCCAGCAAGGGTTCGAGCGGGCCGAAGCCAAGCATTTCGTGCTGGATGTCGAGCACCAGGTTGTGCCGCTCACTCTGGTTGAGGACGATGCGCTCTTCTTCGATGATGCGCTGGATCAGCAGCGCCAGCTCATGCTTGAACTGCTCGGCCGTGAGGCGCTTCAGGCGTTCCAGGTCGATCCTGTCGAGGATCATCTGGTGCATGCTTTTCTTCAGGTCCTGGTAAGCCTGGTTAAAAGGGTCCGGCGCGCTCGTCAGCGCTGCCGGCGCCACCTGCGCCACTTCTGTCGTTGCCAACCGTTCGCGTAAGGTCATGATTGCTCCCTAAAATTACTGTTCGCTGTCGCTGCGGCCGAAAATACGATCGAACAAACCCTTGTTTTCGGCCACCCGCCGCGTCGTCACCACTTCAACCAGTTCGATCAGGCTGCGCGCTACCGCCGACGAGCGCGATAACTGCAGCACGGGCACGCCCTGGTTGACCGAATCCGTCACCGCCAGGTAATCGTTGGGCACCGTGTGCAGCACTTCGGCGCCCAGCGCCGCCTGCAGGTCCTGCAGGCGCAGCTTGCCGCCCTTTTCATAGCGGTTGACGATCAGCCGCGTGTTGTCGGTGGGATAGCCCAGCGAACGGAAAATGTCGAGCAGGCGGCGGCCATCGCGGATATCGGGCAGCGCCAGTTGCAGGATCGGATAGATGGCGTCGGCATTGTCGAGCGCGCGCAGGGACATGGCGTCGATCTGGCGGCCCACGTCGAGCACGATGAAATCGTAGTGCTGGCGGGCCACCCGCAGCAGGGTATCCATCTGCTCCGGTTTCAGGTTGCCTGAATGGACCGGATCATCGGCCGCGGCCAGCACACCGAAGCCGGGCGCCACCTGGACCAGGCAGGATTCGAGAAACGGCCCGTCAATGCGGGCAATCTGGCTGCACACGTCGGCCAGGGTCATGACGGGCTTTTGATCGGACACATACAGGGCGGCATCGCCAAACTGGCCATGCAGGTCGATCAGCATGACTTTCTTGCCGGCCAGCGCGGCGACGGCGTAAGAAAAGTTGGTCGACAAAAATGTGGCGCCGCTGCCGCCCTTGCAGGCAATGAAGGCCAGCACCTTGCCGTCGCGCTTGGACTGGACCGGGGTGGTGTTGCCGATGCGGTCGAGCGCCTCGTGAAACGCATAATGCACCAGTGGCAGCAGCAGCACTTCGCGCACGCCCGCCCGCATCGCGCGAATCAGCAGGTCCTGCTGCTGGACGGCGCCGGTCAGCAGCACGAAGTTGGCATTGCCGTATTGCTTGCAGACGCGGTCGAGCAGCGCCGCGTCGGCGCCGTCGCCATCCTTGGCGTCGATGATGACGAGCTCGGGCATATCGGCGACAACCCGGTCGAGCGCGTCGCGCAGGTTGGCCCGGGTGGCGCTGATATCGAGCGGCGGGACCCGCGCGGCGCCCTGCGCTGCGATCTCTTCGTGCAACAGGCTGTCCCGGCTAATCAACAAGGTTTTCATCATCCATCCCCAAGGCAGGCGCTGTCATGCGGGTACAAAGCAGCCGCTGGCGGCGGCCGCTGGCGGCGGCGTCATCGGCCCTTCAGCAAGGAGGTGCTGCCTTCCTGGCCCACGTTGTCCCGGCTGAACGATTTCTCGTACTTTTGCTGTGCCTGCAGGGCGGCGGCGCCGTCCATGCCGCTGACGGGATTGGTGTTGCGCACTGCTTCCGGATGGGCAATTTGCGAAGCCAGCGTGGCGCGTACGGAACTGCCATTGGCGAGCTCGGCCTGGCGTTCCTGGCTGGCACAGGCGCACAGAGACAATGCGAGAAGAACGGCGGTGCAGCGGGGGGAAAGGGGGTTCATCACGATCACTCCTTATTTGAGTTCAAAGCCGCTGGCGGGGCTTTTGCCAGTGGCGCCAGCCGGCGGGGCACTGTTGACGAGCGGCGTTGCGGCCGATGCCGGCGATGTCGAACCTTCGACCTGGCCGTTCAGCAGGATCTGCGCCCGGGTGGGAGCAGTCGCCGCGTCAGTCGGCAGGCTGTAGTTGGGCGGCAGCGGCTTGACCAGGTGCGGCGTGATCACGAACAGCAGTTCACTGCGCTCTTCCTGGAAGTCCGTGCTCCTGAACAAGGCGCCCAGGATCGGCACTTCGCCCAGAAAGGGCGTGCCCTTGACGCCGGTCGTGCGGCTGTTTTTGATCAGGCCGCCGATGGCGAAGCTCTGGCCGTCATACAGTTGCACGGTGGTGCTGGAGCGCCGGGTGGTAATCAAAGGCAGGATCAGGTTGCCGACCGCACTGCCGGCGCTCAGGCCGATCCCTTCGCGCGACACTTCCGACACTTCAGGCGCCACCCGCAGATTGATGCGTCCGCCTGGCAGGACCGTGGGCGTAAATTTCAGGCCGACACCGAATTCGCGCTCTTCCAGCGTGATTTTGTTGTAGTCCTGGGACACGGGAATGAAGATCTTGCCGCCGGCGAGGAAGGTGCCTTCCTGGCCACTGATGGCCATCACGTTGGGTTCAGCCAGGATGCGCACCAGGCCGTTTTCACGCTGGCCGTCCAGGCCCAGCTGGGTGCCGTTTGATTTCACCGCGCGCAGGCCGCCATTGGCCTGGCCGGTAATAAAGTTGGCCACCAGCGCCGCCGCCCAGCTGCCCGAGCTCATCTTGATGATGGAACCTCCCTCCAGCCGCTCGAGCAGGGTTTTGGACACCTCCGCCACTTTCACTTCGAGCATGACCTGCTGGGGCGCTGTCACGCCCAGCATATTGATGACGCGCACGCCGGTGGTCGCGCTCCCGCCCGCGCTCGCTGCGCCGACGCCATTTTGCGCCGCTCCCGGATCGGCCTGGCCCACCGCGCCCAGTGCCTGCACGGGACGGCGCACGAAGGCGCCGGCCAACTCGGTGACGCGCGCCACGGTGGCGGCATCGGCCACCGTCCCGGTGATGACGAGCGCATCGGCGGCGGCGGTGACGTGGATGTCTTTCTCGTCGGGCAGCAGGCTGGCCAGGGTGGCCTGGAAGCCGCCGGTGTCCATCGCGACGACGATATCGACCACGCTGCAGGCGCCGCTTTTGCCCTGAATGATCATATTGGTGCTGCCGATGTCGACCCCGGCCAGGTACAGGGTGTCTGGCGCAACCAGCATGGCCTGCACCACGCCGGGGTTGCCGACGCTGCGGTGCAGGACGGGCTCGGGCAGGCGCATCATGGCCGACTTGCCCAGTTGTAGGGTCATATTGCCGGGCTTGGCGCCATCGCCGCTGCAACGGGGACCGACCTCCCCGCGCTGGGCCATCGGCGCCGCGGCAGGCGCTTTGGCCGGTGCGGCGGCCAGGGCGCTACCGGCGCTGGCGGCCAAGGCGATGCCGCTCAAGAGGCGGCGGGCCCGCCTCGAAGCCTGCTGTCTGACGCTGTTGTCCATGACGTTCATCCTGTAAAAAGATAGGGGATAAAACAGGGGAAATCAAAAGCATTCTTGTGAGACGTTCACACCGTTGAGGACGCCAACGCAGGTGCGCTTGACCAGCACGACGGGGCGGCTGATGGGACGCGGCGCCGGCTTGGCGGCCACCGCCACAAGCTTGGGCAAGGGATCGACTTCCTGCAGCAGCTTGCGTTTGGTGGCGCCGTCGCTCTGGACGTCCTTCAGGTCGACCTGATTGCGCAAGGCCAGCGACAGGGTGCCCACGCTGCGCGCCAGGTCAAGCCGTTCGGCTTGATCAGGCGACACTTCCAGGGTGACCGCGTTGACGACCTTGGGCTTGGTGTCATCGCGCCCCAACTCCTGGGCCACCGCCAGCACGAGGATGCGTTCGAGGACGATTTTCGATACGCTCGTTTCGTTGTTGCGGTCACCGCTGGGATTGTCTTTCTGGGTGCTGACGATGATGTCGACGAAGTTGCCCGGCAAGGCAAAGCCGGCCACGCCAATCACGTCGTTGACCCGCACCGTGATGGCGCGCTTGCCGTCCTTGATGACGGCGGACAATCCGCCACTGGTGCCTTCCGGCGCCAGCTTGCTTGCGCTGACCAAGTCGCCGGGCGTGATACTCGACTTCAGGACCCGGTCGACCAGCTTGGCCGGATCGGCAAACGCGCCTTCAGGCCGCATGCTGTTGGGCCATTCGATTACCTTGAGCATGTCTTTTGTGAGACGCTGGCCCAGGGCCACCTCGGCCGTCGCCACCACCACGGGATAGGCGTTGGCCGCGCGCTGCGGCAGAATAAATCGCCATGCCAGGACCACCGCCCCCAGGCCCAGCACAATGGCCAAGGTCATCATCATGATTGCGCGCTTGTTTTTCATGCTTTTTCTCCCAACAGGACGTGGTCGGTGGCGAGGGGCGCCGCGCTGAGCGGCGCACAACAGGCAAACAGGCTGTGCCAGGCCTGATCGAGCGAGGCGGCACACAGACGGGGCGCGGCGCCGGCGAAACTGGCCGCATCGACAATTCTTGAGACGAGTTCGCGCGGCAGGCTGGCCAGCATGGGCCGCGCCGATGTTGCGTGCAGGCCCTGCACCAGGTAAGCGGCGGCGGCATCGTCATAGGGCACCTGCAACAGCGCGCACTGCCGGCGCAACAGGGCCAGGTAACTGGCGGGGGTCAGCGGACCGAGCTGAATTTTGTAGGCGATCCGGCGCAACAAGGCCGCGTCCAGCAATGCCTGCGGCGCAGCGCTCGTGGCGAACACGACGGTCACGGCAAACGGCACCGTCTCGGCGTGGCCGCCATGCAGGGTGAGCACATCGAGACCCCGTTCGAGCGGGCTCATCAAACGGCTCAGTATGTCCGCGGCCGGGCAGCGCTGGCGGCCCAGGTCGTCCACCACCAGCACACCGCCGTTGGCCTGGAACTGGGGCGATGCGTGATAAATACCGCTGGCGGCGTCAAAACGGCAGTCGAGCGTGTCGCGCGTCAATTCACTGCCGACCTGCACCACCGGGCGCTGGCAGATCAGCCAGCGGCTGTCGTTGCGGCGCTCATCGAACTGGCGCGCCTGGGCCGGTGGCGGGGCAAGGTGCAGCAAGGGATCGTAAAACTGCATGATCTGGTGATCGACAAGAATTGCGTGCGGCACCGCCACGACGCCCTGCAGCAGGCGACCCAGTTTGTGCGCCAGGGTGGTCTTGCCGCAGCCGGGGGCGCCATGTAAAAGCAGGGCGCGGCCCGAATGGAGCGCGGCGCCAAGCTGGGCCCGTACGGCAGCGCCAATGATGTCGTCGCCCGGCCCGTCGCACAGGGCGGCAGCCAGCTCGGCGTCACCGACATGGCTGGCCGTTGCGTTACGCTGGGCATCGCGTGCGATCACGGCGCGGAAAGCGTCCAGCGTGACGGGCGCCGGCCCCACATAACTGCATTGCACAAGGGCGGCGGCGGCAAAGCTTTTACCGAGATCGGTCAGCTGGTATTCGATATCGATGTCGGAATCGCCGCGGCGCGCCACTTCAATGAGGTGTTCGTCGAGCATCAGGGCGAGCGCTTCGCGCAGCACGCTCATTGACAGGCGCAGCTTGCCGCCAAGGACAGGCAGATGGGCTTTCCCGAGCCGCGCGATGATTTTTGCCAATAGGGACAGCACCAGCGGGCGTTCCAGTCCCGTATCGCGCAGGCAGGTCGGTTGCGCAGGCACGATCGCTTCGATCTCGGCCTCCTGCGACGCGGCGCGCGTGCCCGCCGGGGCGGGCGCGGTGGCAAGGGAAGCTGCCTCGAACATCGATTTTCTCCTGGTAATCTGTATTGCTAAACAACATTGAACCGATTGTATCCAGCGGCTCAGCCCGCCTTTTTGCGCTTCAACAAGGAAGGAGTTGACGAACTCAGCCGTGCTGCTGTGCGAGTAAAAACAGGGTGGCGCTGGCGATCGCCAGGCCATATGGCAAGCTGCCCACGCTTTGTTTCGGCAAGGGTTCGGCAGCGAGCCGCACGCCCAGCACGGCCATCCAAAGCGGGCGCAGCAGCGAAAGCACATTGGTCAGCGCGTCGCGCCAGCGGCCTTGCCAGATCACCACCGCCACGCCCATCGCGCCGCCTGCGCAAACGGTCAGCACGGCCAGCCACAGCACCTCGCCTGGCGGCAGAAACAGGCCCGTTGCCGCCATCAGCTTGACGTCGCCGGCGGCCATGCCACGCATCAGATACAGGGGAAGAAAGACGGCCAGCCCGGTGCCGAAGCCGCCAAGCGCGCGCAGGAGCGCCTCACCGGGGGCCGGACCGGCCAGATGCAGGACGATGGCGCCAAGACCACACGCCAGCAGCAATTTGTTCGGGATGCGACGGCTATACAGGTCGGTGCACGCAGCGGCGACCACCATCAGCATCAGCAACAGTTGTTGAATAAATGGGATTGTCATGCTCGCTCCAGGACGGGGGCACCAGGAACTGCGGGAAGGTCAAGCGGAAGATGGTCGTGCGGAAGGAAAAATCTCCCGGACGGGGCCCCATCCGGAAGATCGAAACTGCAATTGCGCTTATTTCATTGCGTTGGTAACGGTGGTGAAGGTCGTCTTCAACTGCCCACCCAGCAACGTTGCTGCGCCGACAATTGCGACGCCCACCAGTGCTGCGATCAGGCCGTATTCGATGGCCGTCACGCCGTTTTCATCGGAGACGAAGGTTTTGACTGCAGACACGATTTTGCTCATGATGTACTCCATTTGTGGATGGAAGGAAACTACTTCTGGCGACGGCAACGCCCCCACAACAGCTTCTTTCTTCTGGGAACTTCGCCGACTTGCTTACGACTGCTGCGCCATTGAAGCCACTATATGTGTCCGTTGATCCGGGCAAATTGATACCCAACAAGCTTTCCCTCAAACACCAACAGATAAATTTTTAGATACAGTTATATCCACACGGAAATATCACATCCTGCCAGGGGCGTCGTCTGGCGGCAGGCAGGCAAGAGTGGGGGAAAGCGATGCGGCCGAGATGCCCTCGGCGCGATTGAAACCTTCCGGACGGTTACCCGTTCGGAAGGCAAGGCGGGACTTACGGAACGGGAGTCAAAGCAGTGACAACCTTGCCAAACGTTGTGATCAGCTGTTTGCCGAGGTCCGTTGCCGCGGTGACGATGGCGATACCGACGAGCGCGGCAATCAGACCGTACTCGATGGCAGTGACGCCGGTTTCGTCGGCGATAAATGATTTAATTGCAGAGGCGACTTTGCGCATAGGAGCTCCAAGGGGGGTGGACAAGATAGCAGTACGCTGACGTACTTGGCCCCCGTCACCGTTGACGGGAGCGCATTGACGCCATCCCCTGCACTGTAGAACCACCTTGACCCTTGGAAGTTGACGCAGAGCATCTTTGCGTCGGGGAACTATAAGATACCTTGAGGCATCTTAATCTAGCTGAGACTGAGAAAACGCATGGGGTCCAGTTTCCACTTGGCGGGCGACTCGTGACTGATAATCTTGTCGGCGCCGCCGGAGCCTACTGGCCGCGACAGGTCCACTGTCTCCGGGCGGATATAACCGTTGTTTTTGCTGCTGAAGAACACGTTCACCTTGGGCGCCAGCAGATTGGTCGGATGGGCTTCCGCCACCACGCCCAGGCGGCCCGACTGCAGCATCACCATGGTGCCAACGGGATATATCCCCACGCAGCGCATGAATTCCTGCACATACGCAGGGTTAAAGTGGAATTTGCTCCACTCATAAATCTTCCTGAGTGCTTCCGCCGCCGACATGCCCTTGTGATACACCCGGTCCGCCGTGATGGCATCGTAGACATCGACAATGGCTGCCATTTGCGCCAGTTCGCTGATCTGCTCCTGGCCCTGCTTGTCGGGATAACCGCTGCCATCGCGCCGTTCGTGGTGGTGCAAGGTGATATCCAGTGGAATCTGCCCGATGCCCGGCGTCTGCAGCAGAAAGTCGTAGCCATCGCGGGGATGCTTGCGGATGACCTCGAATTCCTCCTCCGTCAGCCGCCCTGGCTTGTTCAAAATGTGGTCGGGCACCATCGCCTTGCCCGTGTCGTGCAGCAGGCCGCCCAGTCCCGCCTGATAGGTGGTGTCGCCATCCATGCCGCGCGAGCGGGCAAAGGCCACCAGCAGGGTGCAGACGGAAACGGAATGCAAAAAGGTGTAATCGTCCGCACTCTTGATGCGCAATAAACTCGTCAGGGCGCCCGGATTGCGCAGGATCGACTCGGTGATGTTTTCCACCATCGGCGAAATCTGGTCGAGTTCCACCGCCTTGCCCAGGCGCGCATCCTGCATCACGTTGCGCACCAGGCCAGCCGCCTGGTGGCGGATCTGGGTAGCCCGCTGGATCTCTTCGCCCACACTGGTGCGCACTTCCCGCATGGGCGCGGCGGCCAGTATCGCCAGTTCCGCTTCCGTCTTCGCCTGCGCTTCGGCCAGGGTCGGCGCATCCTGCACGTCGAGGCCGCGGCTGCTGTCGATCACGACATCGTGAATTCCTGCTTGCAGGATCTTGCGGATTTCATCGTCTTTCGTCAGCAAAAAACGGTTGCGCACAAACGGGTGCGTCATCCAGTCACAACTGAGATCGTGGATGTACATTCCGGGCCTGAGCTGGGAGGCGTCAATCTTCTTGAGCATGGGAGTGCGACTTTCGGGCAAGCTGGGCGCAGGGAAGGATGGGGCTACCCAGTATAACTACAAATCGTTGCCTCAGAGCATTTGTGTGTTGTAAATCCGTATACCGCGCAACAATCTTATTGCTAGATTAACAATAATCATGAGCACCAGAACGCCGCGAAACGCTGCGATGGCGGCCGAAACGGCGTACCCTGTCGCTTGGGCCGCCGCGACCGTCACGAGCGGTTGACCGAGGGCCCCAATTGACGTTAACGTAAACGTCATGACACCGCACACGATCACCAAGGATCACTAATGAACGACATCACTCCCGCCGCCGACCTGCAAAAGCCGCAGGCTGCCGACACCCCGAAACTGGCCAACAAGGTGCGCTTCGTCACCGCCGCCTCGCTGTTCGACGGCCACGACGCCTCGATCAACATCATGCGCCGGATTCTGCAATCAAACGGGGTCGAAGTCGTTCACCTGGGGCACAACCGCTCCGTCGATGAAGTCGTCACCGCGGCGCTCGCTGAAGACGTGCAGGGCATCGCCATCTCCAGCTACCAGGGCGGCCACGTCGAATATTTCAAGTACATGATCGACCTGCTGCGTGAGCGCGGCGGCGAGCACATCAAGGTGTTCGGCGGCGGCGGCGGCGTGATCGTCCCGAGCGAAATCGCCGAATTGCATGCCTACGGCGTCACCAAAATCTTCAGCCCCGAAGATGGCCAGCGCATGGGCCTGGTCGGCATGATCGAATCGATGGTGCAGGCCTGCGATATCGACCTGTCCGTCTACTCCCCCGCTTCCCTCGAGCCATTGCGCGCAGGCGACATCGGCAGCCGCCACCGTCCCCTGGCCCAATTGATCACAGCGCTGGAAAACGGCAAGGCCGCGCCCGCCCTGCGCCAGGACATCCTCGACGCCGCCGCCAACACCACCGTGCCGACCCTGGGCATCACCGGCACGGGCGGCGCCGGCAAATCGTCGCTGACGGACGAACTGGTGCGCCGCATCCGCATGGACCAGGGCGACGCCTTGAATATCGCCATCATTTCCATCGACCCGTCGCGGAGAAAATCGGGCGGCGCCCTGCTGGGCGACCGCATCCGCATGAACGCCATCAATCCGTGGAATGGCCAGGCGCGCGTGTTCATGCGCTCGCTCGCCACCCGCGAAGCCGGCAAGGAAATTTCGCAGGCGCTGCCTGAAGTCATCGCCGCCTGCAAGGTGGCCGGCTTCGACCTGGTCATCGTGGAAACGTCCGGCATCGGCCAGGGCGATGCCGCCATCGTGCCCCACGTCGATGTATCGATGTACGTCATGACGCCCGAGTTCGGCGCCGCATCGCAACTGGAAAAAATCGACATGCTCGATTTCGCCGATTTTATTGCGATCAACAAGTTCGACCGCAAGGGCGCCCAGGATGCCCTACGCGACGTCGCCAAGCAATACCAGAGAAATCGCGAAATGTGGAGCGTTTCTCCCGACCAGATGCCGGTCTACGGCACTCAGGCGTCGCGTTTCAATGACGATGGCGTCACCGCCTTGTACCAGGGCCTGGCGCCGAAGCTGGCCGAAAAAGGTTTGACGATCAAGCCGGGCCGCCTGGCGGTCGTGAACGCACGCCATTCCAGCGGCAAGCACGTCATCGTCCCGCCTGCCCGCGCGCGCTACCTCGCAGAAATCGCCGACACCGTGCGCGGCTACCACGGCAACACCAGAAAACAGGTGAAACTGGCGCGCGAACGCCAGCAACTGTCCGCCTCGAAGCAGATGCTGGCCGCGGCCGGCCGCCAGGTCGACATGGACGATTTAATTGCCGAGCGCGACGCCGCCATGGATGCGGGCGCGAAAAAGCTGCTGGCCCAGTGGCCCGACCTGCAGGCCGCCTACGCCGGCGATGATTACGTCGTCAAGATCCGCGACAAGGAAATCCGCACCCAACTCGTGCAACACACTTTATCCGGCACCGTGATCCGCAAGGTGGTGCTGCCTAAATACGAAGACCACGGCGAAGTGCTGAAATTTTTGATGCTGGAAAACGTCCCCGGCTCCTTCCCGTTCACTGCCGGCGTGTTTGCATTTAAACGCGAAGGGGAAGACCCGACCCGCATGTTTGCCGGCGAAGGCGACGCTTTCCGCACCAATAAACGTTTCAAACTGGTCTCGACCGGCATGGACGCCAAGCGCCTGTCGACCGCCTTCGACTCCGTCACCCTGTACGGCGCCGACCCGGCCCTGCGCCCCGATATCTACGGTAAAGTCGGCAATTCGGGCGTGTCGATCGCGACCCTCGACGACATGAAAGTGCTGTACGACGGCTTTAATTTGTGCAGCCCGTCGACCTCGGTGTCGATGACCATTAACGGTCCCGCCCCCACCATCCTGGCGATGTTCATGAACACCGCCATCGACCAGCAGATCGACAAGTTCGCTGCAGAAAATGGCCGTCAGCCCAGCGCCGACGAAGCGGCCAAGATTCGCGCCTGGGTGCTGGCCAATGTGCGCGGCACGGTCCAGGCCGACATCCTGAAAGAAGACCAGGGCCAGAACACCTGCATCTTCTCGACCGAGTTTTCGCTGAAAGTGATGGGCGATATCCAGGAATATTTCGTGCATCACCAGGTGCGCAATTTTTACTCGGTATCCATTTCCGGTTACCACATCGCCGAAGCGGGCGCGAACCCGATTTCCCAGCTTGCCTTCACCTTGTCGAACGGCTTTACGTTTGTCGAGGCGTACCTGGCGCGCGGCATGCACATCGACGATTTCGCACCGAATCTGTCCTTCTTCTTCAGCAACGGCATGGACCCCGAGTACACCGTGCTGGGCCGCGTCGCCCGCCGCCTGTGGGCCGTCGCCATGCGCGACAAGTACGGCGCCAACGACCGCAGCCAGAAACTCAAATACCACGTGCAGACCTCGGGCCGCTCGCTGCATGCCCAGGAAATTGACTTCAACGATATCCGGACCACCCTGCAGGCCCTGATCGCCATTTACGACAACTGCAACTCCCTGCACACCAACGCCTACGACGAGGCCATCACCACGCCGACGGACGAATCGGTGCGCCGGGCCTTGGCCATTCAATTGATCATCAACCGCGAATGGGGCCTGGCCAAGAACGAGAATCCGAATCAGGGCGCCTTTATCATCGACGAACTGACCGATCTGGTCGAAGAAGCGGTGTTGCAGGAATTCGAGCGCATCGCCGAACGTGGCGGCGTGCTGGGCGCAATGGAAACCGGTTACCAGCGTGGGAAGATCCAGGAAGAATCGATGCTGTACGAGCACAAGAAGCACGACGGCTCGCTGCCCATCATCGGCGTCAACACCTTCCGCAATCCCAAGTCGACCGGCGCGGTCCAGCAGATTGAACTGGCCCGTTCCACCGATGACGAGAAGCAGTCGCAGCTGACCCGCCTGGAGCAATTCCACCAGCAGCACGCCGCTGAGGCGCCCGCCGCCCTGGCGGCCCTGCAGCAGGCCGCCATCGACAACGCCAACGTCTTTGAAAGGCTGATGGATGCCGTCCGCGTCTGCTCGCTGGGCCAGATCACCACCGCCCTGTTTGAAGTGGGCGGCCAGTACCGGCGCAATATGTAAGTCGGGTCCGGGCGGCTGCGCCCTGCCCTTGCGCGCGCGCAGGACGATGTTGGCGTCCTGCCGTGCGCGCCTTTCCCCGGCCTACAATAGAGGCACGATCAACGCGCCATCGTCTCGCATGCCCATCAAGCCAGAGCAACTCGCCGCCCTGATGCACGAAGTCGAACAGGAAGACCCGATCGACTTCGCCGACCTCCCCTTCAACGAAGGCGAACTGCGCGAACTCGTCGCCAGCCACCTGTGCGAGATGGCCGCCGCCATGGAAAACTTCAGCACCGAAGACCGCCTGCTCACGCTGCTGGCCGTGTCTGCCAAACTCGTGCTTGAAAACCTCGTTTTGCACCTACAATTGCTGCGTCGCCATGGCCTGCCTGTGAGCGACAGCGTCGAAGCCTTGCTCAGCCGCCTGCGCCGGGGCGAATCCTAGCCCCTGGGACTGTGTCAGCGCCACCTCGGCGAATTTGCAACACCCCGATAATCTTAAGGAAATAACCGGTTCCTTGAGGTACTATTAACATTCCAGAAATACTCGCTTCACTCTGCCGCCGCATCCATCGCGCGGTCACAACCAAGGAAAAAGTATGTCGCGTCGTGCAACTCAACAGGCCGTGAGCGCCTCCCTGATCGTTTCCGCCTTGATGCTGTCGGCGGGTCTGAGCGGTTGCGGCAAGACGGAAACGGCCGCTTCCCTCATGACGGAAGCACAACAGTATGAAGCCAAAGGCGATAACAAGGCGGCTCTCATCCAGCTCAAGAACGCCGCCGCCAAGGCGCCCGAAGACGCCGAAGTGCGCATGCGCCTGGCCGACCTGTACCTCAAGAGCGGCGACGCCGTGTCGGCAGAAAAAGAAGTGCGCAAGGCCAGCAGCCTGCAGGTCGCAAGCGAGCGCACCAGCCCCGTGCTGGTCAAGTCGCTGCTGCGCCAGGGCCTGGGCCAGAAAGCCATCGAGGAAAGCGCCTCCATGGCCGGCGGCCTCAATGCCGATGTGCATGCCTCGCGTGGCGACGCCTTCCTTTCGATCAACGAGCCTGCCAAGGCCCGCGACGCCTACGAGCGCGCCCTGGCCGTCGCACCGGGCCAGCCCGACGCCCTGATCGGCATGGCCCGCCTGGCCGCCATCGACAAGGACCTCGACGGCGCGGCCAAGCTGGTCGACCGCGCCATCGCCGCCAACCCGAAAAATGCCGACGTCTTCATGTTCAAAGGCACCTTGCTGCGTGCACAGAATCAGCCCGAATCGGCTATCGCCGCCTTCGGCCAGGCCATCACCCTGCGTCCCGACCTCGTGCAGGCCTACCTGGAGCGCGCCAATCTGTACATCAGCGCGAAAAAATTCGACCTGGCCAAAAACGACGTCGACGCCGCGCGCAAGCTGGCCCCCGGCGCCCTGCCACCACTGTATTCGCAAGCCCTGCTCGATTTCACCCAAAACAATTACACGGCCGCCAACGACAGCATCCAGAAGGTGCTCAGCAAGGCGCCCGATCACATGCCCAGCGTGCTGCTGGCTGGCGCAATCGAACTCAACCTTAACTCGTTCAAGCTGGCCGAGCAGCACTTGAGCGCGTACGTCAACGCCTTCCCCGACAATGCCTACGCGCGCAAGCTGCTGGCCCAGACCCAGCTGCGTTCCGCGCAACCAGGCAGCGCCGGCGAAACGCTCGCGCCCCTGCTCAAGT
>JBJMVV010000136.1:0-6263 GCA_045810505.1 Massilia sp. | reverse complement strand
TTATTACGACAAGAACGCCGCCCTTTTCGAAGTGCCGGCCAGCGTCAAGGCCGAGTACGTCGTGTTCACGCCCGAGTCGCTTGAAGGCCAGGCCCAGGTGACGGACGCGGAAGTGGAAGCGTTTTATAAAGCCAACGTCAAGAGCTTCTCGACGCCTGAGCAGCGCACTGCCAGCCACATCCTGGTCAACGTCAAGGCCGATGCGCCCGCTGCCGCGCGCGAGGCCGCCAAGGCCAAGGCCGAAGCAATCCTGGCCGAAGTGCGCAAGAACCCGGCGGACTTTGCCAAAATCGCCAAGGCGAAATCGGAAGACGCCGGCTCGGCTGAACTGGGCGGCGACCTCGGTCCCGTCACGGCCGACGCCTTCAGCAAACCCATGTTCGACGCCATGCAGAAACTCAAGCAGGGTGAAGTGAGCGACCTGGTCAACGACGAGTATGGCTATCACATCGTCACTATCACCGCCCTGAAACCGGCGTCGGTGAAGTCGCTTGACGAAGCAAAGGGCGACATCGCCGCCGAGCTGAAGAAGCAGAAACAGTCGAAGAAATACGCCGAACTGGCCGAGACCTTCACCAACACCCTGTACGAGCAGGCCGACAGCCTGAAGCCCGCTGCCGACAAGCTCAAGCTGAAGATCGAGACGGTCGACAATCTGAGCCGCACCCCAGCCGCGAACCAGGCCCAGGCGCAGGCCCAGCCCGCGCTGGCCAACCCGAAATTCATCGCCGCCCTGTTCTCCGACGACGCCATCAAAAACAAGCGCAACACGGAACCCGTGCAAGCCGGTCCCAACACCCTCATCGCCGGCCGCGTGGTGGACTTCAAGCCCGCCTCGAAGCGTCCCCTGGCCGAAGTCGATGCAGCGATCCGTCAGCGCGTAACGATGGAAGAAGCCGGCAAGCTGGCACGCAAGGAAGGCGAAGCCAAACTGGCCGCGCTGAAAGCTGGCAAAGAAGAGGCCGCCGGTTTCGGCGAAGTCAAGGTGGTCAGCCGCACCAAGCAGCCGGCCATTCCGACCCCGGCCGCGCTGGAAGTGCTCAAGGCCGATACGGCCAAGCTGCCTGGCTACGTTGGCGTGGACCTGGCAGGACAAGGCTATGGCGTCTACCGCATCGTCAAGGTGACCCAGGCCGCCAATCCCGACGCGGCGCGCCGCAAGGCCGAAGTCGAGCAGATCAACAGTGCGGTGGGTCAGCAGGACCTGTACCACTACCTCGACGGCCTGAAGCAAAAGCTGAAGGTCAAGGTCAACCAGCCGGCCGTGGCCAGCAGCAAGCCGCAGTAAGAAGTAGCAAACATCAAGCAGCAGAAAAGCCAGGCCGAGCGCCTGGCTTTTTTTCGTCTTGACCCGCCATTTGTTCAGGACAGCATCGGTCGGTTCGCAGGCGCACAGACCACGCAGGCGTGCGCCCACAAAATGGATGTTCACTTACTCCCACCATCATGCGTGAAGGAAAAACTATGTCCACCAACGACCATGCCAGCCAGGTTGCCGAGCTCGCGTCCAAGATCAAGCCGGTGCGTTTCGCCATGTTCACCAGCGTCGACCAGCACGGCCATCTGACCAGCCAGCCCATGACCAACCAGGAAGTCGACGCCGACGGCGCCCTGTGGTTCTTCACGAACAGCAATACCGACCTGTGGCAGAACATCGTCGCCAGTCCGAAAGTGAACGTCAGCTTTGCCGAACCTGCCGACAGCCTGTATGTGTCGATCAGCGGCGTGGCCGAGCGCATCGTCGACCGCGCCCGCATCGACCAGTTGTGGAATCCCATGGTCGCTGCCTGGTTCCCGAACGGCAAGGACGATCCCCATGTCGTGCTCATCAAGGTGGTCTCGAAAACCGTGCAGTACTGGGACATCAAGGAAAACAAGCTGAGCCAGATGGTGCAGATGGCCAAGGCGGCCATGACGGGCACCACGCCCAATCTCGATCCCGCCGATCACGGCAAGATCAAGCTGTAAACGTGCGCGCCGTCACGGCCCCACGCGCCGCCAGGGCGCTGCTGCTTTGCGCCCTGGCGCTCCCACTGCTAATCGCCCTGCCAGCCCAGGCCGCCAAACGGAGCAGGGCGGGTGTGGCCAGCGCAGCCCATCCTGCCGCCCTGCATTCCAACAGCGTGCTGATCCTGGATGCCGGCGGCAAGCAGGTGCTGTACGAAAAAAATGCCGAAGCAGTCGTCCCGATCGCGTCCTTGACCAAGCTGATGACGGCGCTGGTCGTGCTCGAAGCGCGCCAGAACATGGAGGAAGCGTTGGCGGTAACGGATCTGGACGTTGACCAGGTCAAGCACGCCGCCTCGCGCCTGCGCGTTGGCACGGTGCTCAGCCGGGCCGATCTGCTGCACATCGCCCTGATGAGTTCTGAAAACCGCGCCGCCAGCGCGCTGGGTCGCAACTATCCCGGCGGCACGGCCGCCTTTGTCGCGGCGATGAACCGCCGCGCCGCCGCGCTCGGTATGCTGCACACCCGTTACGTCGAACCGACGGGCCTGTCGAGCGAGAACGTCTCGAGCGCCCAGGACCTGGCCAAGCTGCTGATCGAAGCGCAGCGCCGGCCCCTGATCCGCCGCTTTACCACAGACCACGAATACGCCATTGCCCAGGGACGGCGCAGCACGACGTATCACAATTCCAACCACCTGGTGGCCAGCCCGGCCTGGGATATCGTCCTGCAAAAGACCGGCTACATCAGCGAAGCGGGGCGTTGCATGATCCTGCTGGCCAGGATCGACGGGCGGCCGGTGGCGATGATTTTCCTCGATTCGCAAGGGACGCTGACGCGCTTTGCCGACGCGGACCGGGTGCGCAACTGGCTTACCAGCAAAACTTATATTGCCGCAACGCCGTAGAATGGTGCTATTCCATTCCCGAAAGCCGTCATGCCCATCGTCCGCAGCCTGCTGGAAACCGACCTCTACAAGTTCACCATGTGGCAGGCGCTGCTGCACCGCCATCCGGCCACCCAGACCGAATATGCCTTCCTGTGCCGCAACGCGCCGGCCTATCCGCTGGCCGAACTGAAGGACGAGGTCGAAGCCGAACTCGATCACCTGTGCACCCTCACGTTCACGGAAGACGAGGTGGCCTACGTGCGGGGCCTGCGCTTCATCAAGGACGATTTCGCCGACTTCCTGACCGTATTCCGCTTCCAGCGCAAGTTCATCGACGTCACCACCGAGGGTGAGCATCTGTGCATCAAGGTGCACGGCCCGCTGGTGCACGTGATGGGCTTCGAGATCTTCGTGCTGTATATCGTCAACGAGCTGTACTACCGCCGCTTCGACCATGCGGCGCTGCTGGCCGAGGCGCGCCGCCGCCTGGAAGTCAAGATCGGCCAACTGGAAGACTTTGCGCGCGAACCGCAGGAGCGCAACCCCTTTGAATTTTTCGATTTCGGCGTGCGGCGGCGCTTTTCGGGCGACTGGCAGGAAGAGGTGGTGGCCACCCTGGCGCAGCGCCTGCCGGGCCAGTTCAAGGGCACCTCCAACGTCTACCTGGCGATGAAATACAAGCTGATCCCGATCGGCACCATGGCCCACGAATACATGCAAGCCTTTCAATCGTTTGCCGTGCGCCTGCGCGACTTTCAATCCGCCGCGCTGGAAGACTGGGTGCAGGAATACCGGGGCGACCTGGGCACGGCGCTGACCGACACGGTCGGCATGGACGCCTTCCTGCGCGACTTCGACCTGTATTTCGCCAAGCTGTTTGACGGCCTGCGCCACGATTCGGGGGACCCGGTCGAATGGGGCGAAAAGGCCCTGGCCCATTATGCGAAACTTCGCATAGACGCCCAGACCAAACGACTTGTATTTTCCGACAGCCTCGATCTGCAGAAGGCCTTCATGCTGTATCGCCATTTCGCCGCGCGCACCCAGACCGGCTTCGGCATCGGCACCAATCTGTCCAATGACACCGGCATCGCGCCCCTGAACCTGGTGATGAAACTGGTGGCCAGCAATGGCCAGCCAGTGGCGAAACTGTCCGATTCGCCGGGCAAGACCATGGCCACCGACCACACCTTCCTGGCCTACCTGGCGCAGGTGTTCGGGCGGCCCGCGCCGTAAGCGAAAAACCGCCGGGGCCGTTACATATTGCGTACAATTGGTGCTATTTAACAATTCCGCGTAATCCAGGGCACCGCAGTGAACGACACGACATCCAGTCCGGCCGCCGGCCAGGCCTTTGCGCGCACCCTGGGCGACTCGTCGAGCGCCCGCGCCATCCTCGCGCGCGACTGGGCGGCAACGCCGTTGGGGCCCATTGAGCATTGGCCACCACATTTGTCCGCCGTGGTCAGCCTGGTGATGCGCTCCCCCGTGGCGATGACCTTGCTCTGGGGCGCGGCCGGCACCGTCATCTACAACGACGGTTACGCCGAAGTGGTGGGCGCTGCCCATCCGCAGGCGATGGGGCAGGAGGTGCTGACCCTGTGGCCGGAAGCGGCCGACTTCAACGCCGGCGTTCTGCGCCAGGTCGGCGAAGGCGAGACCTTGTCCTATCGCGACCTCGCCTTTGAGCTGACCCGCGGCGGCGTGCGTGACCGCGCCTGGTTCAATCTCGATTATTCGCCCGTGTTCGATGATGCCGGCAGGGTGGCCGGCGTGCTGGCGGTCGTCATTGAAAACACCGCCATGATGCGCGCCCTGGCCGAGCGGGAAGCGGCAGCCGACGCCCGCCGCGCCGCCGAAACGCGCAATCGCCAGATCCTCGACAGCGCCGTCGACTCGGCCATCATCGCAATCGATCTCGATGGCCTGGTGACGCGCTGGAACGAGGGCGCGCGACGCCTCCTGGGCTGGACCGAAGAGGCCATGCTGGGCAGCCCGCTCGACCGGATCTTTACGCCGGAAGACCAGGCCCGCCACCTGATCGGCACGGAGATGCGCGCCGCCCTCGCCAAGGGCGTGGGCAACGACGAGCGCTGGCATGTGCGCCAGTCGGGCGAGCGTTTCTGGGCCGCCGGCGAGGTCACGCCCTTGCTGTCCGACGAGGGCGTGGCGATCGGTTTTGTGAAAGTGCTGCGCGACCGCACCGAACAGCACCACGCCGCGCTGGCCCTGCGCGAATCGCAGCGGCAGCTTGACCGCGCCCAGGACGCCGGCGGGGTCGGCACTTTTACGCTCGATCTCGACACCCGCATGGTGCACGCCAACCGCGGCTTCTGGCGCCTGTTCGGCCTGGCCGACACGGCAGCGATGCCGGCGGTCCAGGTGGAATCCCTCGTGCTGCCGGAGGATATGGCGCTGCGCTCCGATCACCAGACCCGGGTCGACAGCAGCGCGCGGCTCGACGTCGAATACCGCATCCGCCGCGCCAGCGACGGCGCCATCCGCTGGATCGCGCGGCGCGCCGAATTCGAGCGTGATGGCACTGGCACTGCCAGCGGCACCGGCGCCCCGCGGCGCATGGTCGGCGTGGTGCAGGACATCACCGAACGGCGCGCCGCGGAGGAGGCAGTGCGCGCCAGCGCGGCCCAGTTTCGCGCCCTGGCCCAGGCTTTGCCCGACCAGGTCTGGACCGTCACGCCGGAAGGGCGCATTGACTGGTGCAATGACCGGGTGCACCAGTTCCGCGGCGACGGGGCCGGGATTGCCGTCACGGGCGCCGACGGCCCCGTATGTACTCCCTTGCTGAGCGACGATCCCTTCCCCGTGCTGATCGACGAGGGCGCGCGCGAAGAAACCGCGCAGCGTTGGCGCCGCAGCATGGCCGCCGGCGCCGAGTTCCACACCGAACTGCGCCTGCGCCGCTTCGATGGCGCATGGCGCTGGCACCTGGTGCGCGTGCTGCCGCTGCGGCTCGATGGTAGTGACGGTAATGACGGCAGCGGCGGCGCCAAAGGGGCCAGCATCAGCCGCTGGATCGGCACCGCCACCGACATCGAGGAGCGAAAGCAAAGCGAAGCGCGCAGCGCACGCGACCTCAATCGGATCTGGTCCCTGTCGCAGGAACTGATGCTGGTGTGTGAAACGGGCGGGCGCATCGTCGCCATCAATCCCGCTTTTACGCGCCACCTTGGCTGGTCCGAACACGAGATGGTGGGCGCCAACGTGGCCGACATCCTGCACCCGGAGGACTTGGAGACCACCAGCGCCGAATTGGGCAAACTGGCCGGCGGCGTGCCCACGCTGGCGTTTGAAAACCGCTACCGTGGCAAGGACGAGCAGTATCGCCTGCTGAACTGGACGGCGGTGCCGGACGAAGGCCTGGTGCATGCGGTGGCGCGCGATGTCACGCGCGAGCGGCTCGCCGAG
>JBJMVV010000135.1:0-3774 GCA_045810505.1 Massilia sp. | reverse complement strand
CGGCGCCAGCCGCGGCCGCACCCGCAGCCCGTCCCGCGCTGGCCGCGGTGCCGCCGCCAGCGCCTGCAGCTGGGCCCGCCGCACCGCCAGCAGGGCAGGGCGCCGCCGCACCCGCGCCCGCCATGAATTCCGCGCGCGCCGCCATCAACGCCGCCCTCGAAGCGGCCCGAGCCGCCAGCCGGGGCCAGTCCGGTGGCGCCAAGCGTCCGACGGCGATGTCGAACCAGGCTGCCGCCGCCGCTGTTGCGCCCGCCGCGCCGGCTGCGGCCCCCGCTGCTGCGCCTGCCTCTCCGACCATGGCACCGGCAGCGCCGGCCCAGCGGCCGCCTGCCCCCCAGGCCGCCGCCGTAGCGCCGCCATGGGAGAGCGCAGCGGCGCCTGCCGCCCAGCCGCAAGCTCAGCAACCCCAGCAAGCTCAACAACAATACGAGGAAGCAGTCCAGGAAGACGACGGCCCGCCATCCTGGGTGACCGAATTTTCCGACGACAGCGCCGTCGCGCCGGCCGCAACCGCAGCGCCGGTTGCCGCAGCGGCGCCAGCGCCGCGCGCGCCCGAACTGCCGAAGCCGCCGTACATCATCACGCCCGTGCCCGCTATCGACTGGGACGGCAACTGGCCTGCGCTGGCCGCGACCCTGCCCCTGCGCGGGGTGGCCCAGCAACTGGCCATGCAGACCGAACTGGTCGGGTGCGTCAGCGACGGCCACCAGAGCACCTTCCGCCTGCGCGCGCCGATCGACACGCTGCGCGCCAGCGGCAATACCGATAAACTGTCGGCCGCCCTGCAGGAACGTTTTCCGGCCACCCGCATTGCCGTCGAGGTGGAAATCGGCCCCGTCTGGTACACCGCGAGCGTGGAAGCGAAAGCCTACCGCGAACAGATCATGCTGGCAGCGGAGCAGACCGTGGCGGCCGATCCCTTCGTGCTGGAGATGGGCCGCCAGCTCAACGCCTTTGTCGTGCAGGGCTCGGTGCGGCCACCCGCGGCAGCGTGAACGTGAGCGGGCACATAATGCAATAGTCGCAGCACTGAATCACTTTTAATTTGCTTTTAGATTTCGGAGATTGACATCATGATGAAGAACCAGCTCGCAGGCTTGATGAAGCAGGCCCAGGCCATGCAGGACAATATGAAAAAGGCGCAGGACGCGCTGGCGCTGGTGGAAGTGGAAGGCCAGTCGGGCGCCGGCCTGGTCAAGATCGTCATGACCTGCAAGAACGACGTCAAGCGCGTCTCGATCGATCCTTCGCTGCTGGCCGACGACAAGGACATGCTGGAAGACCTGGTCGCCGCCGCCTTCAACGACGCCGTGCGCAAAGCTGAAGCCACCTCGGCCGAAAAAATGAGCGGCCTGACCTCGGGCATGTCGCTGCCGCCCGGCTTCAAGATGCCGTTCTGATGCACTATTGCGCGCAGCGCGCGGCGCGGGGCGTTTAAGCCGTGTCCAAGTCGCTCGATTTCCTCACCGAGGCGCTGCGCCGTCTGCCCGGCGTGGGGCCGAAGTCGGCCCAGCGCATGGCCTTCCACCTGCTTCAGCACGACCGCGAGGGCGCCGAAATGCTCTCGCGCGCGCTGTACCAGGCGGTCGACAGCGTGCACCACTGCGCCCTGTGCAATACCTTCGCGGAAACCGAAGTGTGCGAACTGTGCCAGGACGAAAGCCGCGACCGCCACTTGCTGTGCGTGGTGGAAACGCCGGCCGACCAGATGATGATCGAGCAGACCCTGACCTTCAAGGGCCTGTATTTTGTGCTGATGGGGCGGCTGTCGCCGCTCGACGGCATCGGCCCCAAAGACATCCACCTCGACAAGCTGATCAACCGCGCCGCCGATGGCGTGGTCGATGAAGTCGTGCTCGCCACCAATTTCACCAACGAGGGCGAAGCCACCGCCCACTACATCAGCGAGATGCTTAAATCGCGCGGCCTGCGCGTGTCGCGCCTGGCGCGCGGCGTGCCGGTCGGCGGAGAGCTCGAATATGTCGACGCCGGCACCATTGCCCGCGCCATGCTGGACCGCCGCACCACCTGAGTCCGCAAGATTGGGGCGCAGCGCGCTGTGCGAGTCCTTTCGTGCGGGAGTGTCCATTTGAGTGAGCGCAACCGGGCGTACAATTGCACTGCTATCGTGGACCTGTCCAACCCGGGTGACCAGCATGCATCTCGTCGACATCACCATGTTTTACGCGGCCGAAGGCGGCGGCGTCAGCACCTACCTGAACGCCAAGGCGCGCTGGCTGGCGCGGCATAGCGACATCACGCACAGCATCCTCAGTCCCAACATCCGCGGCGAGTGCGGCAGCGCACCGGCCCTGGTGGAAATTCCCGCCATTCCCTTTCCTGGCATTCACGGTTACCGCATGCCCCTCACCGTGCGCGGCCCAGCCCGCCTGCTGCTGGACCTGCAACCGGACCTGATCGAAGCGGGCGACGCCGGCCACTGCGCCTGGGCGGCCCTGCGCGCGCGCGAGGTGCTCGGCATCCCGGCGGTGGCCTATTACCACTCCGATCTGCCGCGCCTGATGCGGCGCCGCTTCGGCGCCAGCGCCAGCCGTGGCGCCAGCCGCTATCTCGCCAGGCTGTACCGGCAGTTCGATCTGGTGCTGGCGCCCAGCCGGCTCATGGTCGAGCAACTGGCCGACATCGGCGTGGACGACGCCATCCACCAGCCGCTGGGCATCGACGCCAGCGTGTTTCACCCGCAAGCCGGGCCAGGGTCGCTGCGCGATAAACTCAGCATTTCGCCAGACGCACGCTTGCTGGTCTACGCTGGCCGTTTCACCGCAGAAAAAAAACTCGATTTGCTGATCGACGCCGTGCGCATGCTGGGCAAACCCTATCACCTGCTGCTGATCGGCGGCGGCGCCGACATTCCTGCCAGCGCCCACATCACGCGCCTGCCATTTTGCCGCGACCAGCGCGTGCTGGCGCGCCTGCTGTCCGGCTGCGACGTGCTGGTCCATCCGGGCGACTGCGAAACCTTCGGTCTCATCGTGCTCGAGGCCATGGCCTGCGGCCTGCCCGTGGTGGCGACGGGTGGCGCCGTCACCGAACTGGTGGACGAGGGCAGCGGCCTGGTAGTGCGGCCCGACAGCGCCGCCAGCCTGGCCGAGGGCATTGCCGCCGTCTATGAATCCGACCTGGAAGCACTGGGCGCCGCGGCCCGCCGCAAGGCCCAGCTGCACTACGACTGGAACCGCATCACGCCGCAGCTATTGCAGCGCTACGCCGGCCTGCTCGCCCATCACCACAGTATCGATTGCCGCGTGGAGGGTATCTATGCGGCGGAATGAATGTGTCGCCGAAGCAGTGGGCGCTGGCAGCGCAGGTTCAGCGCCGCGTACGCGATTGCTGCCGGCTGACGCGGGCGATCCGCAGTGCGGGGCCGCGCCACGGCCTGCCAGGATCGAGGCGCCCGGTGAAGAAAACCTGCGCGAGAAGCGTGCGGCGCACCTGGTCGGCGACCGGTCCGCCACCGCCTCAAGGCCCGCGCTCGCCGCGCTGCCGTCTGCGTCCAGGGCCCTCTGCGTCTCCATACACGATGTCGCTCCCGCCACCTGGACCGATTGCCTGCGCCTGCTCGAAGCCCTGCGCGAAGTCGCGCCCGAGCTGCCACTGACCTGGCTGATCGTGCCGCGCTACCATGGCCAGGCGCCGGACGCACCTTCGATGGACCAGCAACTCACCGAACTGGCCGGCGGGGGGCACGAACTGGCCCTGCACGGCTACACCCACGTCGACACGGCCGCGCGCCAGCCCGGGTTGCGCAACCAT
>JBJMVV010000134.1:0-21385 GCA_045810505.1 Massilia sp. | reverse complement strand
GTTATTCACCAGCACGTGGATGTAGGGCAGCTTGAACTGGGCGCCGACGGCCAGTTCCTCGATCATGAACTGGAAATCGTAGTCGCCCGAGATGGCCACGATGTCGCCAGTCGGATCGGATGCGCGCACGCCCAGCGCCGCCGAAATGGTCCAGCCCAGCGGGCCCGCCTGGCCGCAGTTGATCCAGTGGCGCGGGTGGTTCACGTGCAGGAACTGGGCCGCGGCGATCTGCGAGAGGCCAATGCTGGCCACGTAGCGCACGTCGCGGCCAAAGTATTCGTTCATCTCGTGGTAGACCCGCAGCGGCTTGACCGGCACCGCGTCGAAGTCGGATTTGCGCAGCATGGTGCGCTTCCTCTCCTGACACTCGGCCAGCCACTCGCTGCGGTCTGCCAGCTTGCCCGCCGCCTTCCACTCTTTCGCCACCTCGACCAGCAGCGCCAGCGCCACCTTCGCGTCCGACACGATGCCGAAGTCGGGACCGAACACGCGCCCGATCTGGGTCGGCTCGATATCGATGTGAACAAAAGTGCGGTCCTTGGTGAACACTTCGATCGAGCCGGTATGGCGGTTGGCCCAGCGGTTACCGATGCCCATCATGAAGTCGGACGCCAGCACCGTGGCATTGCCGTAGCGGTGACTGGTTTGCAGGCCCGCCATGCCGGCCATCTGCGGATGGTCGTCGGGAATGCAGCCCCAGCCCATCAAGGTGGGGATGACGGGTACGCCCGTGATCTCGGCAAATTCCACCAGCAGCTTAGAGGCGTCAGCGTTGATGATGCCGCCGCCGGCCGTGATGAGGGGACGCCGTGCGTCATTGAGCATCGTCAGCGCCTTTTCCACCTGGGCGCGGGTCGCCTTCGGCTTGTACAACTCCATCGGCTCGTAGGTGTCGGGATCGAATTCGATCATCGCCATCTGCACGTCGAACGGCAGGTCGATCAGCACGGGACCGGGGCGACCGGAGCGCATCAGGTGAAAAGCCTGCTGGAACACGCGCGGCACCAGCGCCGGTTCACGCACCGTGACGGCCCACTTGGTGACCGGCTTGGCGATGGACTCGATATCGACCGCCTGGAAGTCTTCCTTGTACATGCGGGCGCGCGGCGCCTGGCCGGTAATGCAGAGTATGGGTATGGAATCGGCCTGGGCCGAATACAGGCCCGTGATCATGTCCGTGCCGGCCGGACCCGAGGTGCCGATGCACACGCCCAGGTTGCCCGCCTTGGCGCGGGTGTAGCCCTCGGCCATGTGCGAGGCGCCTTCGACGTGGCGGGCCAGGATGTGGCGGATGCTGTCGCGCTTGCGCAAGGCCGAGTACAAAGGGTTGATTGCTGCACCCGGCACACCGAAGGCGACGTGGATGCCCTCCTTCTCCATCACCCGCACTGCCGCTTCCGCTGCCGTCATTCTTGCCATGTCAGTCTCCAATTGAGGGATGCACTCTTACGATGACGCTATCGTAGGACGAACCGGCGGCTGTGATAAGACGACAAAATATCGCTCCATTCAATACCTGGAGTATGGAATAATGCATTCAAACGAAAGTGCACCCCTACTTTCGTTTGGCGAAGTCAGGTGAAAATCACTGGCAAAGCCAGATGATTTTCACAGCAAAACCGATGGAAAAACCTGATAGATGGATAAATTGAAGCAGATGGAAGCGTTTGTCGACGCCGTCGAAAAAGGCAGCCTCGCCCGCGCGGCGCTGGAGCAGAACATCACCCCTGTGATGCTGGGCCGGCGCATCGACGCGCTGGAAAAGCGGCTTGGCGTGAAGCTCCTGCACCGCACCACCCGCCACCTGACGCTGACGGAGCAAGGCCAGGTCTTCCTCGACCATTGCAGGAAGCTCCTGCAGGATGTTGACGTGGCCGAGACCATCGTCAGCGAAGGCCGCTACAAGGCCAGCGGCCACCTGATCGTCTCCGCCCCCGCCGCCTTTGGCCGCCTGCACGTGGCGCCCCACGCACCGGCGTTTTTGGCGGCCAATCCAAAGGTGCAGATTTCTTTCAATCTGACCGACCAGGTGGTCGACCTGGTGCGCGAGGGCTATGACGTGGGGATCCGGATTGGCGGCGTGATCGATCCGAACTTCGTGGCGGTGAAGCTGGCGACCAATCGCCGGGTGGTGTGTGCGACGCCCGACTATTTTGAACGCCACGGCATTCCCCGCACGCTCGAGGACCTGGCGCAGCACAACTGCCTGGCGTTTAATTTGCAGGGCGGCCAGCAGCGGGGCTGGTATTTTCAAAAGGACGGCAAACCCGTCACCGTGCGGGTAGAGGGCAACCTCGATTGCAATGACGGAGAATTGCTGCACCGCTGGGCCAGCGAAGGCCTGGGCCTGGCCTGGCGCTCGACCTGGGAGATCCAGGCGCAGCTGGCGGCGGGCCAGCTGATCACGGTGCTCGACGAATTTGCGCTGCCTGATTACGACATCATGGCCGTGTATATGCAGCAGCGGCATTTGCCGGCGAAGGTGCGGTTTTTTATCGATGCCCTGAAGGCGACCTTTGCGCAGCCGGGCTACTGGAGCCGGCCAAGAGCGTGATTAGCACCGGGGACTGGCCCTGCGGGCCTGTCCCCATTCAAACTTTACCCGCGCCCCCGGCGCCCGTTTTGCAGTAGCTATAAAGCGGAAAATGGGGACAGGCCCTGCGGGCTCGCTTTTGGTCCCCCGGACCAAAAGCCCCGCAGGGCCAGTCCCCCCTGCTTCAAGCGGCGCGTTTCTGGACGGCCGCTGCATCCAGCTTTGCATTCGCCTCATTGATGAACCGGCGCCGCATCGGCAGCAGCACGAATTTGGCCGCAATCGCCGCCGCAATGGTGATCGACGCCGAGAAGATGAAGGCGCGGTCCCAGTTGCCGCCGGCCGACAGCACGGAGGCCAGCGGCACCAGCAGGGACGCGGTGCCCTTGGCAGTGTAGAGCGTGCCTGCGTTACCGGCGGCGAACTTGACGCCGAAGGTGTCGGCGCAGATGGCGGGGAAGATGGAGAAAATCTCGCCCCAGAACAGGAAGATCAAGGCAGCGAAGGTCATGAACAGCACTGGCTCGTGGCCGAACTTCATCAGGCCCAGCATCGACAGGCCTTCGCCGAGGAAGACGAAGAACATGGTGTTTTCGCGGCCCAGGCGGTCCGACAGGAAGCCGCACAGGGGGCGGGTAAAGCCATTGGCCAGGTTGTCGATCGACAGGGTCATGGTCAGCAGCGGCAAGGTGGCGCCGAGCAGCGAGATAGGCAGCTTGGCCAGGCCGTAGTCCTTGGCGATCGGGCCGATCTGCGCGGTGGCCATCAGGCCGCCGGCGGCGACAGCGACGAACATGACGTAGATGAGCCAGAAGATCGGCTGCTTGAGCATGCTGCCGGTGCTGTAATCGACGCGGGTGGTGACCACGCGCGCGGCTGGCATGACGCCTGCAGGCGGCTGCGGACGGACCATGAACAGCGCCAGGATGAAGATCGCCACGCCCTGCAGGATGCCGAAGGTGATGAAGGTGTGCTCGTAGCCCGTCGACTGGATCATGTTGGCGATGGGGATGACGGTGACCGCAGCGCCGGCGCCGAAGCCGGCGGCGGTCAGGCCGGCAGCCAGGCCGCGCTTGTCCGGGAACCATTTGAGGGCGTTGCCCACGCAGGTGCCGTAGACGCAGCCCGCGCCGATACCGGCGATGACGGCGGCGGCGTAGAGTTCCGTGAGGGTGGTGGCGTAACCGTCGATGACCCAGCCGAGGGCCGCAAAAATGGCGCCGCCGGCGATCACGGGACGGGGGCCGAATTTGTCCACCAGCCAGCCTTCGACCGGCACCAGCCAGGTTTCAACGAGAATAAAAATCGAAAACGAGAGCTGGATGGCGGACAGGCCCCAGTGGTTCTTGGTCTCGAGCGGTGTCACGAACAGCGTCCATGCGTACTGCAGGTTGGCGACGAGGCCCATGCAGATGATGCCGAAAATAAGCTGCAGCCAGCGATTGGGGGGTTTGGTCATGCTTGGTCTCCTGAGTGTCCAAAGTGAGGCGGGTGGACCCGCTCTGTACCAATTGCTTCGAATGTAAATACATTCGTGCTAATTAAGTAGGTATCTATCCATGGTGCGAAAATTGGGGATTCAAATCATTGACCGCGGATAAGAATTTACAAAACCGGGGGCGGAAAAAGCGAAGGAGCCAGGCACGCGCTGTGCGCGTGCCTGGCTCCTTTTTTCTAAAACTTGCTACCGAAGTCGAATTTTGCTTCGGATAAAAAAAGGGGACCGGCCTGCAAGGCCAGTCCCCGTTCGCTGCGCTCAGTTGGCGCCAGCTATGGAAAATGGGGACAGGTCCGCAGGACCAGTCCCCGGTGCTAAGCGCTGTGACTTACACTTCGGCGCGTGCTTTCTCTGTCGCGATCAGCACCTGCCCGCCACCGTAGCTGCCCTGCACCGGCGGTTCGCCGCCAAGGGTCACGCGGATGGCGCAGTACTTGAACTCGGGGATCTTTGCGAACGGATCCAGCGCTGCGTTGGTGAGGCGGTTGATGGCCGCTTCGTAGTAGCAGAACGGGACGAACACGGCGCCGCGCGGTGAGCTTTCGTCGGCGCGGGCGTACAGGCCGACCTTGCCGCGGCGCGATTCGATGGTGACGATGTCGCCCGGCTGGCCGCCCATTGCGGCCAGGTCCAGCGGGTGCACCAGTGCGACCGGATCCGGTTCCAGCGCATCGAGCACCAGCGCGCGGCGGGTCATGGAACCCGTGTGCCAGTGTTCCAGCTGGCGACCCGTGATGAGCACCATCGGGTACGCGGGATCGGGACGCTCGGCGGCCGGGATGATATCGGCGGGGACGAATTTCGCCCGGCCCGATTCACGCGGGAAGGTCTCGGTGAACACCACCGCCTGGCCTGGATCGCCTTCGTTCACGCAAGGATAGGTGACAGCGTGTTCGCGCTCGAGGCGGTCCCACGTGATGCCGCCGATGCTAGGCATGGTGTGGCGCATTTCGTCGAACACTTCCGAGACGTGGCCATACTGCCAGTCAAGGCCCATGCGCTGGGCGATCTGCTGGATGATCCAGAGATCCGGCTTGGCGTCGCCTGGCGGGTTGATGGCTTTGCGTCCCATCTGCACCAGGCGGTCCGTGTTGGTGAAGGTGCCGTCCTTTTCAGGGAAAGCCGTCGCCGGCAGGATCACGTCGGCCAGATACGCCGTCTCGGTCAGGAAGATATCCTGCACCACAAGATGGTCCAGCGAAGCGAGGGCGTCGCGGGCGTGGTTGGCGTCCGGGTCGGACATGGCGGGATTCTCGCCCATCACGTACATGCCGCGGATGTCGCCGTGTTTGATGGCGTGCATGACTTCCACCACCGTCAGGCCCGGCGCGGTGTCGAGCGTACCAGGCTGCAGCTTCCAGGCCTTTTCAAACGAGGCTTGCACCTTCGGATCGGACACGTGCTGGTAGTCGGGATACATCATCGGGATCAGGCCCGCATCCGAGGCGCCCTGCACGTTGTTCTGGCCACGCAGCGGGTGCAGACCCGTGCCGTCGCGGCCGATCTGGCCGGTCATCAAAGCCAGTGCGATCAGGCAGCGCGCATTGTCGGTCCCGTGCACGTGCTGCGAGACGCCCATGCCCCACAGGATGATGGATGCCTTCGAGGTCGCATACAGGCGGGCCGTGTAGCGCAGCGTGTCGGCGTCGATGCCGCAGATCGGCGCCATCAGCTCGGGACTGTAGCCTTCCACGTTCTTTTTCAGTTCTTCGTAGCCGATGGTGCGGCTGTCAATGAAGTCCTGGTCGACCAGGTTCTCATGGACGATCACGTGCATCATCGCGTTGAGCATGGCGACGTCGGTGTCGGGCTTGAACTGCAGGTAGCGGTGGGCCATGCGCGCCAGGTCCGAGCGGCGTGGGTCCATCACCACCAGTTTGCTGCCATTGGCGACGGCGTTCTTGATCCAGGTGGCGGCCACCGGGTGGTTGACGGTCGGGTTGGCGCCGATGATGACGATCACCTCGGCTTTCGTCACGTCCATCACCGGGTTCGACACGGCGCCCGAACCAATCCCTTCCAGCAGGGCGACGACCGATGAGGCGTGGCACAGGCGCGTGCAGTGGTCGACGTTGTTCGAACCAAAACCGGTGCGCACCAGCTTCTGGAACAGGTAGGCTTCTTCGTTCGAGCCCTTGGCCGAACCGAAACCGGCCAACGACTTTTTGCCATAGGTGTCGCGAATGTCCGCCAGCTTGCCGCCGGCCAGTTCAAGCGCCTCTTCCCAGCTCGCCTCGCGGAAGAACTCCATCACGCGGGTCGGATCCATCTCGATGTCACCGCGCTTGGGTGCATCGCTGCGGCGGATCAGGGGCACGGTCAGGCGGTGCGGGTGGTGCGCATAGTCGAAACCATAGCGGCCCTTGACGCACAGGCGGCCCTGGTTGGCGGGACCGTCACGGCCCTCGACATACAGAATCTTGTCATCCTTGACGTTGTAGGTCAGCTGGCAGCCGACGCCGCAGAATGGGCACAGCGATTCGACCTGCTTGTCGGGGACGCTCAACGCCACATCGCGGGCCGGCATCAGCGCGCCCGTCGGGCAGGCCTGCACGCACTCGCCGCAGGTGACGCAGGTGGAGGCGCCCATCGGATCGTCCATGTCGAACACGATCTTGGTCTCTTCGCCGCGCAGCGACAGGCCGATCACGTCGTTCATCTGCTCGTCGCGGCAGGCGCGCACGCAGCGGGTGCACTGGATGCAGGCGTCGAGGTTGACGGCAATCGCCGGATGGGTGAGGTCGGCCTTGACGCGGGCGCGCGCCTCGAAGCGGGGCAGGCCCACTTCAAGCTTGGCAGCCCACTGGTCGACTTCATTGTTGCGGGTGTATTCGGTCTCGGGCATGTCCGACAGCAGCAGTTCCAGCACCATTTTCTGGGCCGCGACGGCGCGATCGCTGTTCGAGGTGACCTTCATGCCTTCGGTCGGATAGCGGCAGCACGACGGCGCCAGCACGCGCTCGCCGTTGATCTCGACCATGCAGGAACGGCAGTTACCGACGGCGTCCAGGCCTTCCTTGTAGCACAGGCGCGGGATCTCAACGCCTTCGCGGTCGGCGATCTCGATGATGGTTTCGCTGGCGCGGCCGGAAACGCTGCGGCCGTTCAGTTCAAAGGTGACGGTGGGGACGTCGATCTGGGCAAATTCACTACGGGTAATGGCATTCATAATCTGTTATTCCAATCAAGCCAGCTCGTGCGGAAAGTATTTGATGACGCAGTCGACCGGGTTCGGCGCCGCCTGGCCCAGACCGCAGATGGACGCATCGCGCATCACCTGCGACAGGTCGGCCAGCATGGGCAGATCCCACTTGGGCTGCTCGATCAAACCCAGCGTCTTGGCGGTGCCGACGCGGCATGGGGTGCACTGGCCGCACGACTCGTGTTTAAAAAAGGCCATCATGTTGCGCGCGGCAGCAGTGGCGGTGTCCAGGTTCGACAGCACGATCACCGAGGCAGAACCGATGAAGCAGCCGTACGGTTGCAGGGTGTCGAAGTCGAGCGGGATGTCGCCCAGCGAGGCTGGCAAGATGCCGCCCGAAGCGCCGCCCGGCAGGTAGGCGTAGAGCTCCTGGCCGTCCTGCATGCCGCCGCAGTATTCATCGATCAGCTCACGGATGGTGATGCCGGCCGGGGCCAGTTTGACGCCCGGTTCCTTGACACGTCCCGATACCGAGAACGAGCGCAGGCCTTTGCGGCCGTTGCGGCCATGGCTGGCGAACCACTCGCCGCCCTTGACCAGGATGTCGCGCACCCAGTGCAGCGTTTCGAAGTTGTGTTCGAGGGTCGGACGGTTGAACAGGCCGACCTGCGCCACATAGGGTGGACGCAGGCGCGGCATGCCGCGTTTGCCCTCGATCGATTCGATCATGGCCGACTCTTCGCCGCAGATATAGGCGCCGGCGCCGCGGCGCAGGATCAGTTCGGGCATGTTGGCAATCGGCGGATCCAGGCGCAGCTTGTCCAGTTCCGCTTCCAGCAGATTGCGGCAGCCGTGGTACTCGTCGCGCAAATAGATATAAATCGTCTCGATGCCGACCGCCCAGGCGGCGATCATGGCGCCTTCCAGGAAGCGGTGCGGATCGCGCTCGAGGTAGGTGCGGTCCTTGAACGTGCCTGGCTCGCCTTCGTCGATGTTAATCGCCATCAGGCGCGGGCCAGCTTCCTTGCCGACGATGCGCCACTTGCGCCCGGCCGGGAAACCGGCGCCGCCAAGACCGCGCAGGCCCGACGCCTCCATGGTCTGGATGACGGATTCCACATCGCGGACGCCCTCCACGCACTCTTTCAACAGGGCGTAGCCGCCGTCAGCCTTGTAGGCGGCGTAGTCGGTATAGCTTTCCGGATGGTGATGGCGTGCCTGGGCACTGACTTTGGCGGTGATGTCTTCGACGGTGGCGTTGGGCACCGGGTTCTGGCCGACGACGGCGGCAGGCGCCTGTTCGCAGCGGCCGATGCAGGGCGCCGCAATCACGCGCACATCCTGGCCCAGAATGGCTGGCAGTTTTGCCAGCAGCTCTTTGGCGCCGGCCATTTCGCAGGACAGGCCGTCGCAGACGCGCACGGTCAGCCCGGCAGGCGCGTCGCCGCCTTCCTTGACGATATCAAAATGGTGGTAGAACGATGCCACTTCGTAGACTTCGGTCTGGGCCAGCTTCATCTCGGCGGCCAGCGCGGCCAGGTGACGGGACGAGAGGCAATTGAAAGCATCCTGGATCTTGTGCAGGTGTTCGATCAACATGTCGGCCGCGCGCGAGCTGTTGCCCAGCAGGGTGCGCACTTCTTCGAGCGCGGCTGGCTCGACGCGACGGCCCTTGGGCGCCTCGCGCTTGCGCTGGCGGCTGGCGCCTTCGACTTTGATGGGGATGATCATCTGGTTCATGCTGTAAGTCCTGTCTCAGGGCCGTGGGCCCGATATGGGCAGCGCTCGTGGGCTGCCTTCTGTTAAAACACCGGGCGGCCATGGCGGCGCGCCCTGTATCACTCGTGGTATTGCGGTTTTTGCGGTGCTGCTTTTTTTCTCAAACTTCTCATTTCAACTGCAAGCGGCCCGAAACTCAAGGCCGCGCGATGCAAACAGCGCTTCAGCAGCGGTTCAAATCACGTGTTCCGCGCGCAGATGGGCGATCTCCTCGCTCGTGTAGCCCAGCTGGGCCAGGACCTGCTCGGTGTGTTCGCCCAACAGCGGCGAGCGCTCCACTTCGGTCGGGCTGTCCGACAGTTTGATCGGGTTGCCGACCGTGAGGTACTTGCCCCGCTCCGGATGATCCACTTCGACGATGGTACCAGTCTGGCGCAGGGATGGCTCCTCGGCGATTTCCTTCATCGACAGGATCGGGCCGCAGGGAATATCGAACTGATTCATCGCGTCCATCGCCTCGAACTTGGTCATGGTCTTGGTCCACTCCTCGACCGTGGCGAAAATCTCCATCAGCCGTGGCAGGCGCGCGCGCGGGGTGGCGAAGTCGGGGTGGGAAATCCACTCTTCCTTGCCGATCACGCGGCAGATGGCCGCCCAGGCCGGGGCCTGCGCAACAAAGTAGATATAGGCGTTGGGGTCAGTTTCCCAGCCCTTGCACTTCAAAATCCAGCCCGGCTGGCCGCCGCCGGAGGCATTGCCCGCGCGCGGCACCGAGTCGCCGAATTCGCCGTTGGGGTACTGGGGATATTCTTCCATCACGCCGGTGCGTTCAAGGCGCTGCTGGTCGCGTAATTTTACCCGGCACAGATTCAATACGGCGTCCTGCATGGACGTGAGCACCTTCTGGCCGCGGCCCGTCTGGGTGCGCTGGTACAGGGCGGTGACGATGCCGAGCGCCAGGTGCAGGCCGCTGCCGCTGTCGCCGATCTGGGCTCCCGTGACCATCGGCGGACCATCGTCGAAACCGGTGGTGGCGGCCGAGCCGCCGGCGCACTGGGCGACGTTTTCATAGACCTTGCAATGCTCGTACGGTCCGGGGCCAAAGCCCTTGACGGAGGCGACGATCATTTTGGGATTGAGTTGCTGGATGCGCTCCCAGGAAAAGCCCATGCGGTCCAGCGCGCCGGGCGCGAAGTTCTCGACCAGCACGTCACAATCCTTGATCAGGGTTTCCAGCACTTCCTTGCCCAGCGGCTTTTTTGTGTCCAGGGTGATGGAGCGCTTGTTGTGGTTGAGCATGGTGAAGTACAGGCTGTCGACGCCGGGAATGTCGCGCAACTGGCCGCGGGTGGCATCGCCCTCCCCTGCCCTTTCCACTTTGATCACATCTGCGCCGAACCAGGCCAACAGCTGGGTACAAGTGGGCCCCGACTGCACGTGGGTGAAGTCAAGAATCCGAACGCCTTCCAATGCTTTGCTCATGGCACTACTCTCCGATGAAAGTCTCTCTAATGTGAATTATGCCCGACAAAGTACGGCCCCATGCGGCCTGGTCCATCTGCCAACCATCCGGCGGCAAAGGCCATCATATCGACGCGCGCCCTGCCGTCTCATTGACCACGGTCAAGAATAGCCAGAAGCTGCCGGGACTGAGAAAATAGACAAGCAATCTGGCCGTTCTTGCCACGCTTTTGATGCCCTTTCGCCCACGTTTTCAATGGGACTAGTATGCTGTCGGCTGTCGAAGAAAAAGGAGAAGCCATGCGCGCCATTGAAATTACCCAGCCCGGTCCGCCGGATGTCCTGCAATTGTGCGAGCGGCCCATGCCCGAGGCCGGTCCCGGCCAGGTGCTCATCAAGGTGCACGCGGCGGGCATCAACCGGCCTGACGTCCTCCAGCGTACCGGCAACTACCCGGTGCCCAAGGGCGCCTCGGACCTCCCCGGCCTCGAAATCTCGGGGGAAATTGTCAGCGGTGACCTGGCCAACACGGCATTCAAGCCGGGCGACCGGGTCTGCGCCCTGGTGCAGGGCGGCGGCTACGCGGAATATTGCGTGGCTGACGCAAAGCTCTGCCTGCCGGTGCCTGCGGGCATGAGCCTGGTCGAAGCGGCGTCCTTGCCGGAAACTTTTTTCACGGTGTGGAGCAATGTGTTCGACCGCGGCCACCTGTCCGCCGGCGAAACCTTCATGGTGCAGGGCGGCTCGTCCGGCATCGGCGTCACCGCCATCCAGCTGGCCAAGGCGATGGGCCACACGGTGTACGCCACCGCCGGCTCGGACGACAAGTGCCGCGCCTGCGAAAGCCTCGGCGCCGACCGCGCCATCAATTACAAGACGGAAGATTTTGTCGAGGTCATCAAGGAATTGACGGGCGGACGGGGCGTCGACGTCATCCTCGACATGGTGGCGGGCGACTATGTGCCGCGCGAAATCAGCTGCCTGGCCGACGACGGCCGCCTGGTGTTCATCGCCCTGCTGGGCGGCGCCAAGGCCACCGTGCCGCTGGGACAGATCCTGATGCGCCGCCTGACCTTGACCGGCTCGACCTTGCGCCCACGCCCGGTTGCCTTCAAGGCCGCCATCGCCGCCAACCTGCGTGAACACGTCTGGCCCCTGCTCGACGCCGGCAAGGTCAAGCCGGTGATCTACCAGACCTTCCCGCTGGCCGAGGCCGCCGCCGCCCACGCCCTGATGGAGTCGAGCTCGCACGTGGGCAAGATTGTGCTGGAAGTGCTGCCGGCCGCGTAAGGCTTCAAAAATGGCCGCACCGGGTGAACTGGCAATTGGTAATGCCGGTCAGTTAGCTGCGCATTTCAATAATTTTTCGGAAAAGGAAAAATGGGACAGGCACCTTCGGCGCCAGTCCCCCTGCTAATGAAGGTGCCGTGACGCTTGCAGCAGGGGGGACTGGCGCCGAAGGTGCCTGTCCCCATGCTCGCATTTCGTCAGACTGTTTCTTAAACTAAGCGCCCAAATGGCTACTGAATCTTCTTCAGCAAATCACGCACCTCATCCGCCTGCGCAAAGCGCATATCGGTCTTGGTGATCACTTCCAGTTCCTTGCGCGCGGCCGCCTTGTCGCCCGATTTGACCAGTCCCTGGGCCACGTGCAGGCGGATGTCGCGCGCCTGGGGCGCCAGCGCGCTGGCGCGCAGCAGGATCGGCAGGCCACGCGCCAGGTCGTTCTGCTCGACCAGGATCCAACCCAGGGTGTCCATCACGGCCGGCTTTTCACCTGCAGCAAGGTAAGCCGCTTCGGCGGTCGGGATGGCCCGCTTGTCGCCTGACAGGTGATACGCCATCGCCAGGTTGTTCAGGGCCACGGGCTGCTTTGGATAGCGCGCCAGGATCGCTTCGAACTGGGCGATCGCAGCCGGGTACTGTTGGTCAGTCAGCGCATTTTCCGCCCGCAGCAGTTCGATGCGCAGGTCTTTCGGATGCTGGGCCAGCCAGGCGCCCAGGCGGCGCGCGGCGACGTCCTTCTTGTCCATGGCGCGCTGGGCCGTGACGGCCTTCATCAGCGATTCGCTGTCGTTCGCCTGGCTGAATACCTTCTCGAATTGCACCGAGGCCAGCGCCGGCTTCTTGTCCATCATCAGGATGTCGCCCGCCATCTGGTAGCCGGCCGGGCTGTCCGGATGCTGGCGCTGCATCTTGTCGCACAGTTGCAGGGCCAGGTCGAACCAGCCCTTGCGCGCATACACCTCCACCAGCGCCACCTGGGCAGCAGGGAAATCCGGCTGCATCGACAGGGCCGCCTTGAGCACTTCCTCGGCGGCGCCGTCTTTCTTGTTGACGATCAGGATGGCAGCCAATTGCATTTGCGCCTGCGCCGAGCGGGGCAAGGCCACTGTCAGCTTGCGGAAGGAATCGGTGGCCGCCTCCATGTCATTGTTGGCCAACTGCGCCTTGCCCATCAAATCGAGCAGGTCCGGATCGTCGGGATGGGCCACTTTCAGCTGCAGGGCCAGGTCGAGTGCTTTCTGGTTCTGCTTCTGCTGCAGATAGTGGGCGATCAGGTTGACCGTGGGCGTGACCGCGGCGGGATCGACGGCGGCGGCCTTGATCAGCCAGTCGGTGGTTTCCTGGCTGCGATTTTGGGCCGCGGCCATGGTCGCCAGCGCGCTCATGGCGTCGACGCTGTTCGGATTGGCGGCAAGAAAAGTCTTGATACGGGCGGCGGCCTGGTCAGGGTGCTGGTCCTGCAGGTCCAGCTGGGCCAGGTTGGCGGCCGGTGGGAAATAGCCGGGCTCGGCTTTCAGGGCGGCGCTGAAAGTGGCGCGGGCCGCGCTCAAATCGCGCAGACCGACGTAGGCGCGCCCTTTCAGGTCCAGCACGGCGGCATTGCCGGGCTGGGACTTGCCCAGCTCATCGGCGGCGGCCAGGGCCTTGTCGAAGTGACTCAGGTTCAGTTCGGTGCGGACCAGGGCGATGCCGGCCGCGGGCGACTTGCGATCCAACTGGGTGGCCATCTGCAAGTCGCTCACGGCATCGGCCGCATCGCCCTTGCCCAGTTTGCTCATCGCCAGCGACATGCGCAGATTGGCCGCTTTTGGATCGAGCGCACTGGCGCGCTGGAAAAAGACGCCAGCCTGGTCGTAATTGGCCGCCTGCATATACGATTCGCCGGCCAGCGCCAGCAACTGCACATCCTCGCTGCCCTTCTTGAGCGCCGGCTCCAGCACTTCCAGCGCCGCGGGCGCATTGCCCCGCTTGATCAGCGACTGGGCCAGCATCTTGCGGGCGTAGACATTGTCGCCATGCTTTTCCAGGTACTGGCGCAGGAAGTGTTCGGCCTGGTGGAAGGAGCCGAGTTTTAACGCCGCGGCGCCCGCCAGCAGCAGGCTGGGCATGTGCTCGGGCGCGACCCGCAGCACGGTGCGGATATGGTCCTGGGCTTCCTCGTTCTTGCCCTGCGAAAAATCGAGCAAGGCCTGGCTGTACGCGACCAGCAAGCTGCCCGGCGCGATCTTGCGCGCCTGCACCAGTTCGGCATTGGCCGCCGGGTAGTCGCCGATGCCGATGTCGAGATAGGCTTTTTCGACGTGAGCCGTGCGGTGCACGGGATTGATGGCAATCACCTTGTCGTAGGTGGCCAGCGCCTCGGCGCTCTTGTTCTCCGCTCGCAACAGGTCGCCATAAAACATGAGCGCTTCGATATTGTTGGCGGCCGACGCCAGCGCGAGTTTGGCCAGGCGGTTCGCCTCGGCCTGGTCGTGCGCGAGGAAAGCGAGCCGGCCCATGCCGATCAGCGCCAGCGCATTGTCCGGGTAGGAATCGAGCACCGTCTGGTAGAGCTGGCGCGCATCAATGGGACGGTTCAAGGCCAGGTAGGCGTCGCCGCGCATGCACAGCAGTTCGGGCGAGCGGGCGCCCACTTCCTTTTGCGTTTCATCGAGGGCAGCCTGGTATTTACCCTGCAGATTCAAGGCGCGCCCCAGCACGGGCAAGGTCTGGGCGACGGGCTGGTTGCGCACCATGGCCATGCGTATTTCCTTTTCGGCACTGACCGGATCGCCCTGGTCCATATAAACACGCCCCAGCGCAAGGCGCATCTCGCCGTCGTCGGGCGTCGCTTCCAGCGCTGTCTTCAAGACAATCACTGCCGCGTTCAACTCGCCCTTGGCCTGGTAGGCCAGCGCCTTGGCGAGCGTAGTGTCACGCGATTCGCTCTGGCAACCGGCCAGCAGCATGGCGGAAAGCAGCAGTGTGGGCGCGAGCAGGCGCGGCTTGTGTTTGTTGTTGAAGAGCGACATGTCCGTCCTTTTTAGCGGGCAACGATTGGGGTAGCAGCGAGTATGGTGGCACGTAAAACGTTGCCGTGCAATAATTATTCATGCTCAGAAACACGTGACACAAGAATAAGAACAAAGACAAAGATGTAGTCTGTCGGAAATTCTTACAGTTGGACATGTTTTTTTGGACGCTGTTGCGATAAAGCACTGATTCTTAAGATATGTTTACCTGTGGCATGATTCATGCTTTCCTGATCATATAAAAAAATCTAAGGGAGTTTCTGATGGGAATTAAAAATAAGCTGCTGGCAACAGCGCTTGTGATGGCGGCCGCGCATGCGCAGGCCGGTACGATCACCGACAACTACGTCGGCAGCGATTCGCACGGCTACGGCGACGTGATTGCCGACAGCACGCTCAAGACCACTTACGACATCAGCAAGGCCGTGATCACCCGCGTCGGCGCCATCCTGACCGTGTCGATTTCGACTGGTTTTGCTGGCCAGGCCGGCATGGCTGCAACGCCGGTCGGCTATGGCGACCTGTTCCTGTCGAATGTGTGGACGCCGAACAAGTCGACCGCGGACTATGCCAGCGACAACATGAGCAACGGCACGGTATGGAAATACGCCGTGTCGCTCAATGAAGCCGACCGCAAGAACAATGCGGGCTCGACGACCACCCTGTACAAGATGGGCGGCACCGGCAATGCCACCAACATCCTCGATTCCGGCACAGTCATGAACGCTGCCGGCCAGGGCGGCTACACCTTCCGCAACGGCCAGGCCGATACGGTCAACAAGGGCACCGGCACGACGGCATCGATCATGAAGAACGCGTCGAACAACAACATGACGGGCACCTTCGGCGTCGACAACGCCAACGACATGCTGACCTTTCAGATCAACATCGCCGGTACCGACATGATGAACTGGGATTCCTTCGCCATTCACTGGGGCGAAACCTGCCAGAACGATGTGATCGAAGGCATCACCCGCGTCGTGCCGGAACCTGCCAGCATCGCGCTGCTGGGCCTCGGCCTGGCTGGCCTGCTGGGCGCGCGCCGTCGCACGCTGGCGTAAGCATCTGCTTCGGCAATCCCCTGCACCCCTCACGAAGGGGTGTTTTTACGTTAACGACTGTCTGCGAGCAGGCCGCGAAACGCGCAAGGCCAAGCGCTCTGATATTGTGTCGTCAATGCTGTACGCTCCTTCGATCCGCCAGCGTTTAGTTCAAGCATCCGCGCAGGACAGACGCGAGCTCGACGTCTCCCTTGAGGGCAGGCGCCGCGCCGCTGAAGTCAATCCAGCCTTCATTGAAGCCATCGAGCATACGGATGCGCGGCATGGGATGCTGCATGCCCTGGGAACGGAACAGCGCCTCCCAGGTCTCGCGAGGGACTGCCCTGGCTTGCACGGGACGACCGAGCAGCCGCGCGAAAGCAAACGCGACGTCATTCGGTGTCACCCGGCAGGGGCCCTCGAGCTCCACCACCCGCACACCTTCCCATGATTCGAGCAGCAATTCGGCTGCCACACGTCCGACGTCGGCAGTGGCGACCATGGGCACGGGCTTGTCGAGCGGCTGGAGGAAACTGTGCAGTATCCCTTCGTCGCGCGCCGGCGCGAGATCCCACACAGCATTCTCCATGAACCAAGCCGGTCGCAGGAACGTCACCGGCAAAGCCAGTTCGCGCAGGGTGTCTTCCATCATGGTGCGCTGGGTCAAGAGATTATCCTCGACTGCCTGCGCGCCGATGGTCGACAGACACACAACTTTCTTTGGAGCGCCAATCTCCAGGGCGATGCGCACGGCGTCGATGACGCGGCGCGCTTCAGGATAGCCGGGAGCGGGGTCAAACTCCGATGGCGGAAGAATGAACACACCTTGGACATCCTGGAATGCGGCAGTGAGTCCTGCCGGATCTTCCATGTGCGCAAGCACGATTTCGCAGCCCCGATCAGCCCAGATCCGCGCACGCTGGGCGTCTCTTACCACGGCGCGGACAGGATGTCCTGCCGCGATCAGCCTGTCCGCGAGCGCGCCGCCGACCTTTCCAGTAATTCCGGTAATGGCAAACATGGGTAATCCTCTCTTGATGAATCGGTGAAAATCAGACCTGCATTCTGGACTTCCCGACTTTGAAGAAACATGCCCCGACACTCAGCACAGAAGTGACTTCCCGTCACGAGTCATGCATTGGCGCCTGTGCTATTGTTCCAGCTGCGCAATCGATCCGGCTCTCATGAAATCGACTATCGAAAGTCTCGCCAGCGGCGTCAGCGTATTCGCAGCGATCGTCGACACGGGCAGCTTTGCCGCCGCTGCGGAAAAGCTCGACATGTCGCCGTCCGGTGTCAGCCGCGCCATTGCACGTCTCGAACAGCGCCTGAAAGTTCGGCTGTTGAGCCGGACTACGCGTGCGGTCACGCTCACTGGTGAGGGCCGCCGCTTCTACGACAGTGTTGTGCCGCATCTTGAGGGACTCGAGGAAGCTGTCGCCCGCATCGTAGGCGATAGCAACGCGGCCCGCGGGCGCCTGCGGGTGAATCTGGATCCAGTATTCTCCCGCGTGATTCTGGGAGCGCGCCTGGACGCTTTCATGGATGCGCACCCTGATCTCGCCATCGAATTTACTGCCCGCGATCAGCTCGGCGACCTGGTGGCGGAAGGTTTTGACCTGGCTGTGCGCTTTGGCAAACCACAAACGTCGAGCCTGGTAGCGCGCAGGCTGCTGGACACGCCGGTTGTTACTGTGGCGTCGCCGGCCTATCTGGCGCGTTTCGGACGCCCAGCCGACCCAAAGGAACTTGGATCGCCAGCGCATCGTTGCCTGGAATTTCGCAACCCGGATACTGGAAAGCCGTATCCTTGGGAGTTTCATCGCAAACGCAAAAAGCTCCTTGTCGACACGCATGGAAGACTCACAGTGAACGATCCGGGCGCGCTTTTCGAGGCGTGCCAGGCTGGATCTGGCATCGCGCAAATGCTGTTTCTGAGCGCCAGGCCCCTGATCGAAAGCGGGCAACTCATCAATCTTTTTCCTGACTGGCCCGATGAGCGCTTCCCGCTCTATGCTTACTATCCCTCACGGCGCAATTTGCCGGCAAAGTCCAGGCGTTTCCTCGATTTCGTCGTCAGCCTTGTCAGCGGGGTAACGAGCGGCGAGGGACATTAGTGAACTTGCCGCCCAGCGCTTGATCAGGTATCGGGTCGCCACGTCGGCCCAATCGACCAGGCGCAGCTCGCTCATCACGAAGCGCCTGCGCGGCAAGGCCGGCAAGCCGCGTTCGCCTATCCGCAAATCCTGCCGCGGCACCGTGTAGCGCCATTGCCGGACGAGGAAATTGCTGGCAGCCGCCATTAGGGCGACCGCGATCATTTCGCCGACAGGGTCGAGTCGAACTGCCCCAGCGGCGGTGTGGTCTTCATGCAAGTTCTCGGCGTACCAGGTGAAACGGGGATGCATCGGCACCCGTCCCCGTTTGACTGGCACGGCGGCGGACCGTTCATTGTTTCGCCTCCATTACCGCTTTTTTGCAATGTTTTGTATCAGCGCATGGCGCTGCTACATAGCGATACACTGGCGCCCGCCTGCCCCGTTAATCTGCTTTCAGTGCGCGGCAGGTGCCGCAGTTTCCAGGAGAACCACATGTCCCATCTCAGTTCAAACACGGCCGACACGCTTGCCACGCGCGGCAAGCGCTGGCTGACCATGCTGGCCATGGTGGCCGGCAATCTGTCGTCGGAGCTGGTCAACCCCTGGGCCTGCCGCCTGGTCAAGCCCGCCCAGCAGCGCACTGAACCGGCGTCGCCCGACCGGCAGCGTCGCGCCAGAAATAACTGGCCACATAACCTCGATTGAACCCGAGCAAGCGTAATGGCTTGCGCGCTTTTTATAACAACACAACCACACTTGAAAGCTCGACCATGAAATCATTCACTTCGCTCACTTCACTGACTTCGCTGACCTTTGCTGCCGCGGTATCCGCAGTCACCCTTGCCGCGGCAGCCCCCGCTTTTGCCGCCGCGCCGGGCGCCACCCCCGCCGGCGTCAAACCTACCGTGATCCTGGTCCATGGCGCGTTCGCCGATTCGGCCAGCTGGGACGGCGTTTCCGCCAAACTGCAGGCCGACGGCTACACCGTCATCGGCGCCGCCAATCCCCTGCGCAGCGTCAAGGGCGACGGCGAAGCCGTGGCGTCGATCGTCAAGTCCGTGCCGGGCCCGGTCGTGCTGGTCGGCCACTCCTATGGCGGCTCGGTGATTTCCGCCGCCGCGGTCGGCAACGCCAATGTGCGCAGCCTCGTGTTCGTGGCGGCGTTTGCGCCGGAAGCGGGCGAGACCGCCGCGCAACTGTCTGGCAAATTCCCCGGCAGCACCCTGGGCCCTACCCTGGCTGCGCCGGTCACCCTGGCCGATGGCGGCAAGGACCTGTACATCCGCCAAGAAAAATTCGCTGCGCAATTCGCCGCCGACGTGCCAGCGCCCAAGGCCCGCCTGATGGCCATCGGCCAGCGCCCGATCACGGAAGCGGCCCTGAACGAAGCGTCAGGCGAAGCGGCATGGAAAAACATCCCGTCCTACTTTGTCTACGGTACCGCCGACAAGAACATCCCGGCTGCCGCCATTGAATTCATGGCCGACCGGGCCCACTCGCGTCACACCGTCGCCATCAAGGGCGCTTCGCACGTAGTGATGACCTCGCATCCGGCGGAAGTGGCGCGCCTGATTGAAGAGGCGGCTGCGGCGCAAACGAATTAATTCAGGCGCCCGCCTGGCGGGATTGAGCAAATAAAAAACCAGCGACCACGCTGGTTTTTTTTGCGTTGTTCGTCCCTCTAGCCATACAGGCGAGCGCAGTCGCATTGGTTTCGCCCTCACAAAAAGCCAACCGTGAAGTTGGCTATTGGGCACTTTCCGATTCCGCGCCAAATTAATGGGACGCCGCGCGGCAATTGTACAAAACCACCCCGCGGACGCCCCTGTATAAGCGTTTATTTCTTCGACAGGCGGCGCGACAAACCAACACCAAGCAAACCGGTAGCCAGAATAATCAGCGATGCAGGTTCCGGCACAGCATGCTTGAAGTCAGCTGTGATATACATCCTGGACGTATGATTTTCGTCATTGGTCCAGATATTGTTTTTAAAGGTCGCACCGGTGCCGTCCAGAGTATATTTCAGGTCGGAGATAATCACCCCATTCAGGCCGAATGAAAGATTCATCAGATCGGCCAATGCCAGGCCGTTAAGCGTATCAGCCGGATTGTTTGCGGTGTTGAAGATAGAAAGATTGAACGGTTCCGTATCGTTGGCACCATTCGGGTTGGTGAATTTGATCACCAGGGTATAAAGAGCCGTAAAGGCATCCGGCGTAACGGAGGAAGACGTTGATTTATTGGTCCAGTCAAGCTCGGCAATAATCACGTCGTTGGCGTCGGTGTTGACATTCCAGGTCCGGTCCACCGCCGTCAATGTCGAGCCGCTGTTCAAGAACGAATAGCCCCATTCCAGCTGGGTGTTGCTGCCGTTGCTGGTGCTATTGATGCGGCAATTGTCGTTACCATGGCACCCGTTGATATCGGAAAAGCTGCCGCCTGAGCTTCCGGTGACGACTGCCGCGTTTGCCACATTGGCGGCAAACAGGGCCTGCACGGCGAGAACAGAGGCGAAAATTGCAGAACGAAGCTTGGACATGTTAGTTCTTTCGGAAAAGTTATAAATATGATTTATCTCTGAAAGCAGAGGACAGGATGCTTATTTACCGCCATCTTGGAAAACGGTGGCATTATCTCCATAGCGATAATCGTGCCTGCATCTAAGCCTTTGAATTTCAACGATATTCAATAACTTCCCGCGCCGGCTGTAAATGCTGCCGACACTGCCTTATGCGCATTCACGCATAATCGGCAAAAAGACCCATTTAACTAATGGATCACCATTGCGAAATATTAAAACGCCGGATACGCGGGTTTGTTCACGATCAAATTAATATCGCAAAAATCCCTTATTAAAATTCCAGGCATTAAGAACCGCGCATCAAGTCAAATCTGCGCCACTGTAAGAAAATCCGACAAAAAGGAAGCGCGATTTTATTTTTTGACGCGCAGCATTTAAACCGATCTTTTCATTGCGTGATCCTGGTCATGGCGCGTTCGCCGATTGGGCCACCTGCGAGGGCGTTTCCGCCACACTGCAGGCCGAGGGCTACGACCTCATCGGCGCCGCCAATCCCGCGCAGCGTCACGGGCGACAGGTGTTGGCCTCAAACGTCGAATTGGCGGCGCGGCGCGTGCCACCGCTGTTGAGATCGCCTCTGTATCTTGCCACTACCGCGTGCAAATGTAGTCCAGGATGAAAACCCTGCTGCGAAGCAGGCTCGGGCTGGAGCGCCGCGCACGGTCAAAATTCAATCGTGCCGCATGTTTTGATCGATCACCTCTAGAATCCGGGCACGCCGTCGCGCGCCGCAATTGTTCCTGAGAAAGGCAATTGCGCAAGCAAGGAGAACCAGGTGACCCGACAAAAACAGCCCGCAAAAATCCTCGGCCTTGAATTAGTGCGATTTCTCTGCGCTTTCGCAGTGCTGGTGTATCACTACCAGCACTTCGCCTATGTCGGTGCACACGCTGAAGGCCTGGACCGCTCAACGCTGCCCTTCTATCACTATCTGCGCCTTTTTTATGAATGCGGTTTTTATGGCGTTCAGATTTTCTGGTGCATCAGCGGCTTCATCTTCTTCTGGAAATACCG